>CAYRPR010000014.1:8930-13958 GCA_964425945.1 uncultured Verrucomicrobiota bacterium
CTCGGCTACGCGCTCGCCATGCTGGCGACCGGCAGCACCGATTCGTCCGCGAGCGCGATGGCGATGATCCGGTCGCTTTCGCGGTCGGCATTGGAAAAGTCGAACCCGGACTCGGTATAGGTTTCGATATCCACCTGCATGCGGCGCACCTCGCGCCAAGCCATGTCTTTGAAGGAGGTGCGACCGGTGCGCATCAGGAATTGCTGCACGGGATCGTTCACGGCGTAGTACGGTTCCGCCGAACGTTTGAGGGCGGTGGCGGCCTTCTGGAAATCCTTCCATGAGGAAAACGCGGCGAGGTAGCGAAGTGCGCCGCGGCCGTTCAGCTCGGTGAACTCCGCTTTCGCGATATGGGCGTCGAGTTGGGACGGCGCCGCCAGCCACAGGTACGGTCGGAACGGTTCCTGCATCTTTTCCACGCGACCGTTCCGGCGCGCAAACAGCACCATTTCGTCCTCGCCGTGTTTGCCGGTGCCGCGTTCGCAGGCGATCAGGCCGGAAAACGGATCGTGGCCGAAGATCAATTGCGTGACGTCGGATGGCATGGGATGAAGGTAAGCGAAATACGGGCCCGGAGCAAGACGGGATGGGCTCACGCCCGGGTCGGCTGGTCCGCGAACCATTCGACCGCGCGGCGAAGTCCCTCCTCGAACGGGATCGCCGGTTTCCAGCCCAGCAGGCGTTTGGCGAGGGCGGAATCGGCCTGCGAATCGCGCACGTCACCGGGCCGCGACGCGGCATGGACGGGCTCGATGTCCTTTCCGAGCAGGCGCGCGATGGCGCCGGCCAGTTCGCTGATCGACGTGCGGTATCCCCACGCGAGATTGTACACGCCGCCCGCGGCCTCGTCCGGCGCGGTCAGACAACACAGATTGCCGGCCACGACGTCATCCACATACGTGAAATCGCGGGTCTGCTTGCCGTCGCCGTGGATGGTCGGGGCGCGATCGTTCAACAGCGCGTCCACGAACAGCGGGATGACGGCCGCGTAGTCGGATTTCGGATTCTGGCGAGGACCGAACACGTTGAAATAGCGCAGCGAATAGGTTTTGAGCCCGTAGAGGTTGTGGAACATGCGCCCGTAATGTTCGCCGGCCAGTTTGGACAGCGCGTACGGCGAAAGCGGGTTCGGCGTCATGTCCTCGCGTTTCGGCAGGGTCGGCGTATCGCCATATACGGATGAGGAGGAGGAGAACACGAACCGCTCCACGCCGTGATCGCGCGCCTGGATAAGCAGGTTGAGCGTACCGTTGATGTTCACGTCGTTGCAGGATACCGGGTCCTTGACGGACCGCTCGACGGACGGCAATGCCGCAATATGGAACACGTGTCGGACCCCGCGCAACGCGCGCACCACGGTCTGCTGGTCGCGGATATCGCCTTCGATGAGTTCGATCCGGCCGCTCAAGCCTTCGAGGTTCGACCGGCGGCCGGTCGAGAAATCGTCCAGCACGCAGACCGACCGGTCCTGGCGGACCAATACCTCCACGAGATTGGATCCGATGAAGCCCGCGCCCCCTGTGACCAGTATGTCCGCCATTCGTCCTCCCCCCCCGACAAGTTCAACGTCCCAGCTGCAGTTCACTTTCCGGGAAGGCCAGCAGAGAGACCTGGGCCCATAATCGCCATTCGGTGTCCCCGTCCCCTTCCAGCCGACTGCGCACGCCGACGCCCAGCAGGGTGCAGTTGAACCGGCGCTGGACCATATAGATCTGCTCCTCCAGTTCGCTTTCATCGATGTCATACCGCCAATAGCCGGAATAAGACCAACGATCCTCCGGGAACAGGACGATTTCGGACAGCGCGAGATGGCGCCGGTCGCGGGTATAGCGGTACTCCAGCGCCATGGTGCTCAGGTCAGGGGCTATCGCGGCAATCTGCGTGTTGAAGAACGAGACCTCGTTCTCGTACCAGTCGTAGCCGCCGTCGAAATCGATCTGGAGCCAGCGGGCCAGCCGCAAACGCGCATCGAAGAAGAAGTCATCGAAATCGTTCTGATCCTCCTCCGGGTCGATGTAGTAGATCGTGTAGGTGTTCAGGTCGATCATGTCGTGGACGCGGTTGCCGCGCTTGGTCTGTAGTTTGTTGCGAACACCGAAGCGGATCTGGTGTTCCTTGTCCAACTGGTCCACCTCGTCGAATTGCGGCAGGTCGGACGGTTCCAGATTCGGGCGCGGGACGATGCTGTACCGCGCGTACGGCTCCACGACATGACGCAATCCTTCGCCCAGATAGATCGGCTCCTCGTGGATGACCTTGAAGGCCTTGAACGAGGTTTCCAGGCCGAACTCATAGATATTCCGCAGATCGGCGCCCTCCTCGCTCTCAATCCGTGTCACCTGATTGCTTACCCCGATGACCGGCGGCTCTTCCCCTTCCGCCGCCGGTTCCCCCAATACGGGCACTTCTTCCGTCACCGTGCTCACGGAACGAGTATTCGAGTAGTAGGTGGCGCGGTACCCCACATCGGGAATGATGTTCAGGAATCCGAAATGCTTGGTCGGGTAGAAAATGCGATGCCGGGTATCCACACGGAACGCGTCGTATTCTTCGCGCGTGGAATCCTCGGGAAACACCTTCTCGAGATACGAGGCCGTACTCTGGCTCTCATAGTAAAAGGGCGAGTCCAGGATGGGCTGCCGGCTGATATCCAACGACAGCTCCGGCAACCGGTTGACGTTCTCGTAGAAATCGTTCAGGCGATAATTGAAGAGCAGGCCGGCGGTGAAGTTGTCGCCGCGATGGGTCAACGAGGCGCGGTTCTCCGGTTGAATCTTCCGGCGGAACTCGCTGTCGAAGAAGTCCTCGAGCACGAACGGATCGCTCAGGTAATCGCCCTCGAGGATCAGGTAGTCGCGGGGCGTGAACATCTGGACATGGGACAACCCGACGCGGTATCGATCGCTGTCCACGAGGCCCGGCCGTTCCTCTTTCTGGCGAGTGCCCTGGATCGGCTTGTCGTCGCTGGTGTAATAGGAACGGAAATTGCCGCGCACCGAATTATCGGGAACCCTCCACTTGAAATCCTGACCATAGCCGAAGCCGCGTTTGGAGCGGTAATCCAATCGCGTAGTCGCACGCACGTGCGGCGCCACGGGATATTTATACCCGAACAGGATATACGCCCCCATTTTGCTGCTGTACCCCGGAACCAACTCGATATTGGTCGGCTCGGACAGATTTCGCTTGAAGTACGGCGTGTAGAAGATCGGGATGCCGTAGAGGTAGGTGACGGCGTGCTTGGCCCGCACCGTCGGACCGTCGACATGGACCCGGGCCTGTTTCGAGCGGATGACAAATTCCGGGCTGTCGCCTTCACAGGTCGTCACCGCCGCCCGCTTGAGGAGGAACTCCTCATCGCTGATCCGTTCCGACTGTTCGGCGGTCACGAACCAGGGATCGCGCGCGGCGAGGAATTCCCCAAAGTCGCCCTGCTGCGTCTTGAAGTTGTACGTGATCTGCTCGCCGCGCCAATTGCGATCCTCGCCCTGAAACCACACGTTGCCCCGGGCAAAGGCCTCCTGCGTCTCGGTGTGAAATTCGACATAGTCGGCGTAGAGCCGGTCGCCCCCCTGCCAGATCACGACGCTGCCGATACCGATCAGGACCTTGCGGTCCGCCTCGTACTCCAAGCGGTTGGCGCGGATGTCGACGCCGCCCTCTTCCACATCGGCGTACGGGTCCTCAACTGCCTCGGCCTCTTCCTCGACGATCTCCTCCTGCTTCTCCTCCAGGTCCGGGAAGAAAGGCGTCTTTCGCGGTTGGCGCACGTACTGGCCCCACACATCGGCAAGACAGGCCGTCAGCAAGAAGATAAATGGCACGACAAGCGTGCGTCCAAGCATCCGCATGAGCGTAATCCCCTGTTCAAATGAGTCGGCGCGCAAATTATCACACGCCGGATGCATCGCCAAGGATAATTACGTATCGGGGGGAGGCGGAACCGCGCGGCCCCGACGGCCGGCGCTACTTGCCGAGCCGCTTGATCTTCACAATGCGCTGGCTGGGCGCGGGCTTGCGATACTCATCGGGGATTTCCATGCGGACCGTGGAACTCTTCTGGAATTCCTCCTGCTCCTGCTCGTGGATGCCCGGCTCCGGCGTCGCCACCTCGTTGTCGGGCGTGGCCTCCGCGCCGGGGGGCGGATGAGGAATGACCAGGACATGGGAACAGGCGGGGCACTGGATCTCCTGACCGGCCATGTTTTCCGGCGCTTCAAGATTCTGGCCGCACGACGGACAATCAAAGTTGAGGTAGATCATTGGACGAACCCGTTTGCGTACGAATCAGCATAAGCGGACAAGTCGCCGAACGCAACCTGTAATCGGATGATTTTCAGCGCTGACGCCGACTCCGCCCCATGGCCCGTATGCGGCGAAAATGCGACGGTTTGACCGGCTGAACAGACAGCCGCACTCCGCGTCGCGTCACCATCAGACCGGTCAGCTCCTTGTCATGCTTCAATTCATTCAACGAGACGAAATGCGAAAACGTCTCGACCCATTCCACGTCGACCATCAACCAGACCGGATGCTCGGGTGTGGATCGGGGATCGTAATACGTGCTCTCCGGATCCCAGGCCGTATGATCGGGATATGCCTCGCGACAGATTCGGGCGACGCCCGCCACGCCGGGTGGCGCGGCGTTGGAATGATAGAAGAGGACCAGATCACCCAGCCGCATGTCGTCGCGCATGAAATTCCGAGCCTGATAATTGCGGACACCGTCCCACGGCGCCCGGCCCAAACGCTCGAGATCATCGATCGAGAAGACGTCCGGTTCGCTCTTCATAAGCCAGCACGTGCGGTTCGGCGCCATGTCTAGAACTGGCCTGTGTTCAGCAGGACCAGCGTGCAGGCTTCCTCGACCTCGATCCCCGCCCGGCGAAGCTCCTCCGCCAGAGCCGGATTCTCGGCGCCGGGATTGAAGATCACACGCCGGGGCTTCAGGCGAACCAAGTCCGCCCCCATGCCCACCGTATTCCGCGCGCTCAAGTAGACCGTCACGGTATCGACGGAACCGCCCGG
>CAYRPR010000015.1:0-9854 GCA_964425945.1 uncultured Verrucomicrobiota bacterium
TGGATCCACCGCATGGCGCCCGGCGCCGGCATGAGCCTGCACTATGGCCGCTATGCTCCGGTCGACGATCGTGTGTCGCGACCGGTGGTCATCGCCGACGACGTGGGGTCGGGCAGCCCCCCGGCCCTCCTGTCGGAACCCAACGTGGGTCTGCATGCCCTGTGGGAAACCCTTCCGGCGGTGCGTGGCGAGACGCCCGACGTCCTGTATGCGTACAACGAACTCCTGCGGATCAGCTCGGTTACGCCCTCCAATGCCTTCTACTGTCCCGAAGCCCGCGCGCTTCCGGACCGGCTTCGGTATGACGTCACCGTACGCGGCCGCGGTTTTGCCGATTACATGTGGGTCGACGTCCAACCGCATCGGCCGGATGCGCCGGACCGGGTGCACGCGCACAATATCCGGTTTCCGGATTCGCGAACGATTCACCTCACCCTGGACATCGCCCTGCCCTACGAGCCCGAATCGTACGATATCCGGATCATTGAGCCGTTTGACGAGGACGTGCTGTACGAGGCGCCCAACGCATATCATTTGCGCCACCTCTGCTGTCCCATTGAATCCCTGCTGTCCTTTCTGGGTTTGATTGATGAGGACCTGATGAAGAATCTGCGTCGCGTACGGGACGAACATCTGGGCCGGAGCAAGCAGGGTTTATACCTGATAGATGCGTTCTACGAGCATGGCGTTGAGGGGATCGCCATTTTCTCCGCGGACCCGGCGCTTGCGAAGCGTACGTATGCCTTCCTGCGCAATCTCCAGCCGGACCTGGCCTGGCTGTTGAAATACGGATCGCCGGAGGCGGGTCCGTACGACAAGAAGAACCTTTCGCTTCTGACATCCAGAAACATCGAGGAGGCGTTTGTCCTGGCGTCGCTTTACAAGAAACGCGCATCACCGGCGCTGAAGACGCTGATCGAGCACGTGGAAACCGCGGTCCGAAAGGGGTTGTCGGGCAAATAGCGGAAGAAGGCGACGCACAATCTACAAGCAGACAATACAAAGGAGGCTGACATGCAAAAGGGAATGAGACGGATACTATGTGTGGTGATATGCGGCGCCGCGTGGGGTTGGGCGCCGGGACAAGCGGACGCGCAGAATATTGTGCGCGGTCCCACTTACGTCTTGCCGGATGCAACCTTCTCGCCCTGGCATCTGAACCTGGCTGATCTGAACGGCAATCGCCGGCAGGAGATCCTGGCGGGCGACAGTCTCGGCCGCCTTCATGTGCTGGATCGCTTTGCGCGACCGTTGCCCGGATGGCCCCAACTCCTGGGCGGCGAGAACGTAACCGCGTCCGCCGGAGATGTGAATGGCGATGGCGCGCTGGAAGTCATCGCGGCCGTCTTCCAGCCAAATCGACCGGACAATAATCGACTGTTGGTCCATGCCTATGGGGTTCGCGCCAACCGCTTGTGGACCCATGAAATGTGGTTCACGGACTGGCAGTACCCGCTGGTCATGGCTGACTTCACCGGCGATTGCCTTCCCGACGCAATAGTGAATTCGAATGAGGGGCGGTGTCTGGCCGTGATCGATCAGGACGGCGGCGTTATGCCGGGTTGGCCGATCATCGAACCGAGCGGATGGTACAGCGGCGAGCAATCGCCCTGTGCCGTCGGTGACGTGGACGGAGATGGCGTCCCTGATATCGCCGTCACTGGCTATTTTGAGGATGGGTATGAGGAGGGCGTTCGCGTGCTGAATGCCGCCGGACAAACCATCGCCTTTCACGAAATGGATGATTACACCCAGCTCTATACGCCGCCCGTGATGGGCGATATCGATGGAGACGGCGACCTGGAAATCGTAGCCATCAGCGATAATCGCACGTTGTATGCCTGGAAGCCGGATGGGTCGTATCCCGGCGGGAATCTGAGTCTATGGCCGCATCATTTCGTTGATAATTTCTACATGGAGACCCTCGTGTTGGCGGATATTGATAATGATAGGCGCCCCGAAATCATCATCACCGGCCGGCAAGATGAAGATTACGCGATTCACGCGTTCAATCACGACGGGACGCCGGTCGACCTGCATGGCGACGGACGCGCCGATTTCCCCCTCACGTTCGGACGCCAGACCATAGACTCCCTGACCAGCATGCTGGTGGCGGATATCGACGGGGAACCGGGGCCGGAACTGCTCTATAGGAAATCGGTGCGCATCAACGCCAATGCCCTTAGATATTTTATCGAGGCCCGGTATCCCGATGGCCGGCTGGTGGCCGGATTTCCCGTTGAATTGCCGGCTTACGGCGCTGTTGCCGTTGGGGATGTCGATGGCGATGGATTATCCGAGATCGTCGTGACATGCGGGAACGAACTGCGAATCTATGATACGCGAGGGAGAGCCGCCAGCATAGAATGGGGGCATGAAGCGCACGATTACCAGAACACAAGGAATTACCATTACCAGCCGCCTTTACCGGAATTGGCTGTCGACTTCGATATCCTGCCGCTTCATTACCGGGGAGGCGAGACCGTCGGCAGCATGGCAAGTATTTCCAAGAACCGCGCCGTCTGGTCCGAAAAGCGGAACGGCAATTGGGACATCTACCTGTATGATTTTCTCACCGGCGAGGAGCGCCGCCTGACCGATGAGGACGCGATCCAGATCCATCCCGCCTTGGACGGCGACTTGCTCGTGTGGATGGAAAAGCAGAATGGGATATGGGAAGTCCGAGCCAAGAATATTATGACAGGCTGGAACACGATATGCCTGCGACTTCCCCAACAGATCAATGCGGATCTGTACCGGGAATGGATACCATTTTATCCGAAGATTGCGGGGCGCAAGGTATACTGGGCCAATGGTGGTGTGGTGGGCTGGCCCCAGGAATGGGAACATAATCATTGGGCGTGGAATCGCAGCATCTTTGTGTTTGATCTGGACACGCTCGAATTATCGGACGTGATCCCGGCGCATCTGCGAAATGAATTGATCCTATTGGGCAGTCCTCTCTTATCAGGCAACCGCCTCTTCTACGGAGCGTCAACGTGGCATACGCAACCGATCCGAAACACATATCTGCTGGACCTCGCCACCGGGGAGAATCGCGTAATACTCGACACCCCGCTCAGTCAAACTCCCTTGGACGTATCGGGAGACTGGTTGCTGTGGTACGGATGGGACCAGGAACGGGAGGATATGGAAGCCGGCGTGTACAATCTGCGGTCCGGCGAGAACCGTGTGCTGCGCCATGGCGCGAACGACAAGGAGGAGCCGGCCCGCATCAGCGGACAAACGGTGGTCTTTATCCGCGGAACGTGGTTTGAAGAGCGCGAACTGGTTCGCTACGACCTCCTCACGGGGCAGACGCGAACGACACGCTGTTCGCTCGGCCCCGCCGGCTGGGCTCAGGGGTCGCCGGGTTACTGGGGGCACCGGGTCATACTGCCGGCCGGCAATATCGGCGGCCCGGGCTCGCATGTCGTCGCCGTTTCCTTCACGCCCAACACGCCGGCGGGAGAGGATGTGGATGTGGATTTGGGGCACGGCGTGGTAGTCACCCTGTTCGACGTGGAGCAGGAAGGGGAAACCATCCTGGAAATCCACAGCGAACCGATTGAATGCGCGGCCGGCGGCACGTTCCGTCTGGCGCCGGGACAGGACGTCTATTACGAGATTCAAACCAGCGCACGCCAAGGCCTCGAAGGGGGCTGGGTCAGTATCCGCTATGACGACTCCCGTATGACGCCGGCGGAAGAGGCCGCGTTGCGGCTCTTTCACTGCAACAACGGGGAATGGGAGGATATCACGACACATCTGGACACCGGGGCCAACATCATTGTTGGTGTAACCGATGGATTCTCGCCGTTTGCGATTGGCATCCCGACGCCGCGCGTGGTGTGGCACGTCAATTTCGAGAAGACCCCGACCGACTGGACTTGGGTCGGCTTGTGGAAAATCTCGTACATTGACGCGATAACCAAACTGACCGCGGGTCACTCGCCCCAAAGGGCCGCATGGTTCGGCGACCCCAAAAAAGGAAGTTACGACCTGGGCAAGCGCGCCGTGGGATCGTTGACTAGTCCGCTCCTGCTGATTCCGAAGGGCGGAGTGTTGACTTTCGCCAGTTGGGAAGAGACCGAGAAGCGCACGGACCGCGATACGCGAAAGGTCTATATCAAGAACGCCAAACTCGGTCGCAAGATGGTTTATCAGTGTTTCGGTACCGGCAAGGGGTGGTACCCCGTACATATCGACCTGTCGTCTTACGCGGGGCAGAAAGTGCAATTCGAATTTGAATTCGATTCGGTCGACAAAAACGACAATGCCTATCGCGGCTGGTACATCGACGATGTGACACTACTGGCGCCATTCTGATCGGTGCGGAAACCGTGTGGAACTGCGCTCGGGGACAGGCACCAAGTCATAACCTGTTCCCATACAGGTGAGCAAAGGGACAGAGAAACAGTGGCCCGCCACCGGCGGCGCGTTGGTGATTGAGGATCCGGATGCCGCAAACATCACCAACCGGAATTACCGCGCGCGCGTTCAACTCGCGCCATAATGCCGTGCCGATGATCCATGAACAGACTCACGAAAAACGGCTCCTTTTGGCGCGGCCGATTCCGGCAATCTGTATATGAATATAGGGGAAGTTCCGAAAGTCTGCCATACGAGCCCACAGACGATATTTCCGCATGCTAAGGTATTAACGGATATGGATACTCGCCTACCGATATAAGACATCGTGACACTGCAGGCAATTGACTGGGAGGTAACATTGAAGCAGAAACACCGATTGAACCGCCCGCCGCTGGGCATCCGTATTCTCACCTGGCTCGTTATTCTCCAGATGGTCGTCATGCAACCCGTCGGCGTGGCTTTCGCCCAAACCGGCGGAGAGAGTGAGGCCGAAACATCCCAAGACTCGCGCTATTTTACCCCGGGCGAATTTACCCTCGGCATTCTCGGCAATGAGAACGACGTGGAAGGTTTCGGCAATATCCTTGTACCCGTCTTTTATGACGGCAAGACCCTGTTTTTCTTCAGTCCGCGCAGTAGTTTCACCGATGCGAGCGAGCAGGAACTGAACCTCGGCCTGGGCGCCCGTTTCCTGGTGCCCGACCGGAACGTGATTCTCGGCGCGAATATCTATTACGATTCCCGCTGGTCCGCCCAGGACGAACGCTACGACCAGTTCGGCGCCGGCGTGGAAGTGCTGACCGATTGGGTCGATTTCCGCGCGAACCGGTATATCCCCGAGACGGACAAGCGGAAGGTGGACAGCGTCACTACCACCGAGAGCTCCACCCGCGCCAGCGAATCCGTCGCGTACAGTGATCCGTATGCCACGGGCCATTCCATCCTGCAGGATGTCACCACCACCCGCCGCACGACGACCACCACCATTACCCGGACCTTCGAGCAATATGAGGCCGCCCTCGAAGGATACGACGTCGAAATCGGCGTGAAACTTCCCTACATTGAGCGCCTGGCGGAGACTCGGGTGTTTATCGGTTACCAGGATTTCAAGAATCCGTTCGGCAGTGACCTGTCCGGGATGAAGGGCCGCGTGGAAGTGCGAGCCCTGCCCGGCATTTACCTGGATGCCGAATTTTATGAAAACGAGGACCTCAACGGCTCCGATTACGCGGTGGGCGCGCGCGTCGTGTTGCCGTTCGACATCGCGGCGATTGCCAACGGCCGCAACCCGTTCTCGTGCGCCTCCCAGCGGTTCAGCCGGCACGACGGGCGGGCCTTCGCCGACCGGATGACGGAAATGGTCATCCGCGACCTGAAAATCCGTACGTCCCGATCCGAGTTCCTGGAGAACGAAGCCCTTCAGAGCAGCGCATCCTCCACCTCGACCAGCTCGTCGGAGTCGCAGCATACCGTGCTCGGCAATGTGACCTTCGTGGACGGCGATCATACCGGTCCGGAACTTGGAACGGCCGAGCGCCCCTTCAACACCATCAACGAAGGCGTGGCCAACAACACCCGCAATGTGTATGTGCACAAGGCATCGGGGCCGTACAACGAAAATGTGGTTCTCGGGGACAACGTGCATGTGTACGGCAGTGGCACGCCGATCCAGGGGCTCGGCGGCAAGACATTCGGCGGCGGCGCGCACCCGATCGTGCAGGGCGACGGCAACAGTCCGACATTCACCATGGGCGAAAAGACCACCATCGCCGGATTCGATATCCGCAACGACGGGACGGCCTCCGGGTTGGTTTTCCTGACGTCGCCGAACGGCCACCCGAACTACGACGTGACGGGCGCGGGCATCGTGTCGGAGAACAAGTCCGGCCTGGTCGTGATGGACAACCTCTTTAATGATGTCAGCTATGGCTTTGTCGGCGTGGACACGCTGTCCGGCCCCGGCGACACCTTCACAGCCCTGTTCTCGGGCAATAAGTTCAACAACACCACGATGGGCGGAGCGGTGCTGGACACCGTCGGCGCCAGCGGGACATTCAACGCCACATTTGTCGGGGACACCTTCAACAACAACGCCGGGAACGGATTGTTCGTTGATGCGCAGAACTACGACTATGCCACGCTGATGATAGCGGGCGGCGGCGCCAACAACAACGGCGCCAGTGGCTACGACTTGAACATCGACGGAGACGGCCTGTCCGCCCAGCTCATCATGTCCAACCTGCAGGCGAACAATAACGACGACCACGGCGTCCGGGTCCGGAACGTCCGGTCCGACGGCGACGCCACCTCCATGTTTGAGAACATTGTGGCCAACAACAACGACGGCTACGGCTTCTATTTCGACGACACGCCCGCCTTCGCCGACGACAACGGCGGCGACGCGCTCGCCTTCTTCCGCAATATCAGCGCCTCCTACAACGGGGGGCGTGGCATGTACTTCGGCGAATACGGCGCCTACTCCCAGGGCCAGGGCGGAACCGCGCGCCTGACGATGATTAACGTGGACGCCAGCGGCAATGACGATGACGGCATATACTTTTATGCTTCCGGCGCCTATTCTGAGGAGGGGAGCGCCTTCGCCTATTGGAACGGCGTCACCGCGAACAATAACAGCGGATACGGAGCGTATTTCTACGAAGCCGGCGTGTTCGTGGATGACGGCGCCCCCGGCTACGGTCAGATGGCCCGCTTCGACCTGCTCAATTCCCGGTTCAACAATAACGACGAAAGCGGGATGTATTTCGGCGACTACGGCGTGTATGCCGAGTACGGCCGGGCCATATTCAACCTGGACAACGTCCGGTTCAACAACAACGACGCCCACGGATTCTTCACCGATGGATTCGGCGTCTACGCGTATTATTCGGACGCGTTGTTCCTGGCGAATAACGTCATGGCGAACAACAACAGCTATTACGGCATGTACTTCTACGAGTCCGGGACGTATTCGTATTGGGTCGGTGACGCCACCTTCCAGGTCAGAAATTCCCACTTCGATAACAACGATTACGGCGGGATGTATTTCGGCGACTACGGCGTTTATTCCGCAGACGGGAATGCCCTGTTCTATATCGCCGACACCACGTTCAACAACAATGCGTACCACGGATTGCACAGCGACGAATCCTGGGCCCTGGCCGACGACGGAACGGCCACCGCCATCCTGATGAACGTGGACGCGAGCATGAACGGCGAGTACGGGCTCTATGCCTACTACTACGGCGCGGGATCGTGGGACAACGACGCCACCCTGCGCCTGGAAGGCGTCACGGCCAACTTCAACGGGTACAGCGGTGTCTACTTCGGCGACTATGGCGTCTATTCCGCTGACGAGAACGCCATGATGTATATCGTCAATTCCCGATTCAACGGCAATAACGAGTCCGGTATCTGGACCGATGACGGGTTGGCCTACAGCGATGATAACGGCAGCGCCGGGGTGTTTATCCACAACAGCACCTTCAACAACAACGGCGGGTACGGACTGTACGTCTATTACTCCGGAGCGTATGCCTACGACACCGGCACCGCTACGCTGGATATACGGAACTCCCAATTCAACAACAACGACGAGGAGGGTGCGCACTTCGGATACTACGGGGCCTATTCCGCCGACAACACGGCGACGCTGAACATCATTGATACGCAAGCCCGCTTTAACGACAGCCACGGCATGTACTTCGTTTACGGCGGCGCGGCCGCCGAAATCGGCGACGCCGTAGTTGACATCAACAGGGTCGATTTCAGCTTTAACGGCGGGTACGGCCTGTACATCTACTACGACGGGGCCGTGAGCTATAATGAAGGGAACGCCACCTTCACGGTCCGGAATTCGACCTTCAACTTCAACGATGAAGGCGGGCTCTATTTCGGGGATTACGGCGTCTATGCCTATGAAGGCGACGCCATCTTCCGGTTCCTCAACTCGTCCGCCTCGTATAACGATGGAAGCGGGCTGGATATCCGGGATATGGTGGCCTATACGCAGGACGGAAACGCCCGGGCAACCATCGCCAACAGCGCTTTCAACAATAACGGCGACTACGGTCTCTACGGCGGGCAGTATGGCGCGTACGCCAGCGGCGTCGGGGAAGCCACCGTCATCGTCCGGAATTCGACGTTCAACAATAACGATGACGACGGGCTGTTCTTCTACTACGCCATAGCGCAGGCCAGTGACGGTCCCGCAAGCGCGACGATCAGGGATTCGAGCTTTAATAACAACTCGGGATACGGCCTGTACGTCGGCTACTACGGCGCCTATGCGCAGGACGGTGGTCCGGCGACGTTGACCCTGATGAACCTGACCGCGAACAACAACGATGAAGGCGGATTCTTCTTCACGCAAGCGGGGGCGTATTCCGACGGTGACGGCGATGCGGTGGTCTTGCTGTCCAATGTGACCGCGCGGAACAACGACGACCACGGGATCTACTTCGGATACGGCGCCTACGCGTCCGAAGACGGCAACGCCTACTTCACCGCCACGGGACTCGACGTCCGTTTCAACGGTGGATACGGCCTGTACTTCTATTACAGCGGCGCCCGGTCGGACGACCTGGGCGATGCGGAGTTCCGTCTCCTCAATTCCATCATCAATGGCAATGATAGTGGTGGCGTTTATTTCGGCGGGTACGGCGCTTATTCCGAGACGGGCGATGCGCTGTTTATCATCAATCCCACCGAGTTCTCGAATAACGGGGGCAACGGATTGTTGGCGGACGAATCCCTGGCCTATGCTACCACCGGGGATGCACGTGTTGTGCTTCGGGGCGTAACCGCCAACAATAACGACAATTCAGGTATCTACGTCGATGACTCGCTGGCCTATTCCGGATCCGGAAACGCCACCGTGACGATCAGGGATTCGACCTTTAACAACAATGACGATTACGGCCTGCGAGCGAACTCCGCGCTGGCGGAAGCGGCCGCCGGAAATGCCACGGTCACGATCAATAACTCCACGTTCGGCAACAACGGCGCATCGGGGCTTTGGGCGGAGAACGGCGCCGAGGCTACGAACGGGGATGCCACCTTGCGGGTCAATGGCACGACGGCCCATAACAATACGGACTACGGCATGTTCTTCAACAGCTACGGGTCCGCGGCGTTCACCACGGGCGACGCCTTGACCGAGATCCTGGGTTCCGCGTTCAACGGCAACGGTCTGGGCGGTCTGGAATTCGGGACGGCCGGCGCCTTTTCCGACACCGGCACCGCCACCTTGATCATTGCGCCGTAGCCTCAAAGGAACACTTAACCGCATGATCGAATCGGCGGCGGGAATCCGAACGAGGATCCTGCCGCCGATTGCCGTATCAGGAGAATGATTAATGAAAGAACGCCATGCCCTTCTCCGGGCGGGGATCGTCGCTCTGGCGATCATCTTATCCGCATCTCCCGCCGACGCCTTTCTCGGATTCGGGAAGAAGGACAATGAAGCAACCGATGCGACGAGC
>CAYRPR010000015.1:9864-13908 GCA_964425945.1 uncultured Verrucomicrobiota bacterium
CGCAGAAATACCTTCTGCACATTCCGAACAAGAAGACCGAGAAGGAGCTCAAGGACTTAACGAGGACCAAGAAGCTGTTGACGGAGGATTTGCAGGTGCTGGAGCGGTTGGAGGAGGCCCGGAGCGCCCAGGCCGTACGCATCCAGGACACCCTCCGCAAGGAGTTCAATATTCATCCGGAGAAGGAATACGGGTTTGACCGCGATACGGGCGCCCTCTACGAGTTGCATCCTTCGGCGGATGGCGTCAGCCGCACCCGAATAAGGGTACTCGATGCTCGGACGGACGGCAGAAGACTGGAATCCATGTTGCAGGAGCGGGCCCGGCTGAATCAGCAGATCCTGGTCCTGCGGGCTGTTCGCGAGGAACAGAAGGCGCGCGAAGCACAGGTGGATGGATTGCTGAACAACAAGTTCTCCATGAAACCCGGGCGCCTGTATCACTACGACGAGAAATCTATGACGCTCTACGAGGTTGTGCCGGCTCCGGATTCCGCGGGAGGCGGTTCCGGTCCAACTCGGGGTAAATGAAGTCCCGTAGCAGGGCTTGGACGATCAGGCGCAGGTTGTCATCCGCTCCCATCCAGAATTCCGAATCGGAATTGAAGGCCTGCAGTAACCGCTGAAACGTACGAGGCCGTTCATTCATCACGGCGTTCATGTACTCCACCACGTAATCGTAATCGCCATACCACATGAGGAACACCAGGTATTGGCGAGTGATGGGTATAAAATCAGGCGTCTGTATGGCTACGACCCGGAGGGTCTTGTAACAGTCGGTGTAGCGCCCGAGCTTGTGATACAACGAGGCGAGCTGGAACTGTTGCTCCGCGTTGCGCTCGGGAATCTGCGCCATGGCCTCGGCCTCGGCGGTGAAACGCGCCGAATCCCTGCTCAACGCCAGATTTTTCCTGGCGGTCTGATACATGGCCTCTCTCGCATTGGGCAGAACGGTTCGATAGGCCGACCAGGCCAACACTCCCGTCACCAGGAGGAATAGGCCGACTTTCAATACTTTTCTTTGCGTGGACAACACGTGGCGGCGCAGTTGTTGCCATTGCTCCAGCAGGTAGGGAAGGGCAAGGCCGGAGAGTATGAGGAACGGAACCGTGGCATGAATCCGGTACCGGGCGGTTACAAAGCTAATGAGATTGACGATCAGAACAGAGAGAATCAGTCCGACGCACAGAAACAGCCAGGCCTTCCGTTGCTGCCGCAGAAGCGACCACGCGCCCCAGAATGAAAGCACGTACAGTAATCCGTATCCGGTATGCGGAAGCCTCAAAACGGGGACGCGCTCCGCCACTTCGGCCAGATAATGATTTCCCGCTGGTTCGAAATGGTTGACGAACAGGCCCAACTTGCGGAACAGGATCTGTACCGTCTCGCCCGGATTCTCCCGAATGAAGGTTTTTGCTTCGTCGAGATAGGTCTGATTGGCTTCGGCGGGCGTAAGTGGCCTTCCGGCGCGGGCCTCCGCCGCCATACGGGCAAAATACGTGTGTCCAAGGGGGAGGGCCGGGAATCGCTTTAACACATGGTAACTGCCAATGGCCCCATGCTGAAATCCGATCCGGACATGTACGCCGCTCACCGGCAGAAACCGCGTGGTGGGTATGCCAAAGAGCTCCGCGCGGTACTTAAAGGCAAGTTGCGAACCGACGGCCAGCAGAACCATGGGCAGGATGAGCATCGTTTTCCTCTGCCAACCGGGGATATCCGTGCGAAGCGCTATAAAGAGCGCGATTACGATGAAGAACAAGGTGGTGTTGCCTTGGCTGAACCGCATAAGGCTGAGCAGTACACCCATCGCCACGCCCAGGCCGATGTAGATACCGGCCCGCCTCGCGTTCGCGGGGAGGAATATAGCCAGGAACAGGACCAGGCAGAGGAGTAAAATTTCGATACCCGCCTTGATCAGCATGGTGTCGAAATAGATCCAACTATTTAGGGTTGCCGCCGTCAGACCCGCCGCCACGCCGGGCCAGACACGTCCCGCAAGGCGGCCTGTAATCATACAGATCAGCATGCTGGAAAACGAGCAAATGATGGCCCGGAATATCCGGTGAGCCAACAGGTTTTCGCCCAGGAACGTCTGACAGAACGCGATGAAGTACGGGTGAAACGGGGCGGAAGGCGGCATCAACTCGAAACACGGGTCGGGGGTACCGGCCCGGATGTGCTTGGCGCCTTCCCAGTGCATGCTCGTGTCCAGCCCGGGCGTAGGCTGATAAAAGTCCGCCTCCTGATGACTCTGATGGATAAACAGCAACCGCAGGACGAGGGCGATGCAGTAGACCGCCAGACCCCAGCGCAGGAGTTGAACCGATGATGGCGATTGTCTGTCGTCTGTTTCCATTCTTCTGCAAGGGAAGAACCCGCACAATGCCGGATTTGGGATTGTTTTGTCAACAGGGCCCCCGCCTGATACGCCCCGCATCGAATGGTATGGGGATCTGATTTTGCCCCTTGTTCTCCCGCTGAATTGATTCATACTACCGTCATGCACAAGCGCGTTCTAGGTTATACCGGTGTGAATTTGACGGTCGTCGGCCTCGGCACGTGGGCGCACGGCGGCGGCGATTGGGCGTTCGGATGGGGCGCGCAGGATGATCGCGAATCCGTCCGCGCCATTCATGCCGCCATGGCAGCCGGGATCAACTGGATCGACACCGCCGCCGTTTATGGTCTCGGCCACGCGGAAGAGGTCCTGGCCCGCGCGCTGAAGGAAATGCCGGTCAAACCGTTCATCGCGACGAAGTGCGGACTGGTCTGGGACCGGAACCGGAAAATTCACTCCTCACTGAGCGCCGCCAGCGTGCGCGCTGAATGCGAGGCGAGCCTGAAGCGGCTCGGCGTGGAGGTCATCGACCTGTACCAACTTCATTGGCCGAAGCCCGACGAGGAGATCGAAGAGGGCTGGAGCGCCATGTCCATGTTGATCCGCGAAGGCAAAGTGCGCTACGGCGGCGTATCCAATTTCAATGTGCAACAGATGGAGCGCGCGCAGGCTATTCATCCCATCGCCTCCCTGCAACCGCCCTACAGCATGCTGGAACGGGGCGTGGAGGCGGATGTGCTGGACTGGTGCGCGGCGCATGATGTGGGCGTGATCGCCTACAGCCCGTTACAGAAGGGGCTGTTAACCGGGAAGATCACGCGCGAATATGTCGCGTCCATGGACGAACGCGCTCCCCGCAAGAAGATCGACCCGATGTTTCGCGATCCGGAACTTTCGCGGATACTGGCCAAACTCGATCGGCTGAAACCGATCGCCGCGCAGTTGAACCTTACCTTGACGCAATTGGCCGTGGCCTGGGTGTTGCGCCGTCGCGAAGTCACCGCCGCCATTGTCGGCGCGCGCCGGCCGGACCAGGTTCACGGTGTGCTGGCCGCCGCCACCGCCTTCCTGCCGCTCTATACCGTTGCCGCCATCGAATCCGCGCTGGCCGACTGATCACCACCCCCCTCGCATATATTACAGCCCATTTCAAAATAGTTTCCGGCTCACCCGGAGGGTTCGCCCTACCATCCGTCGATATTTCCAGCGTGTTCAAGGCCGGGCGAGGCCTCCGGCCGAGCCGACTCCGAAGTGGGTTCTAGTAGGACAAAACAACAAGGCCGTGAACGCGCGAGTATTCCGCCGCGTTGCGCGTTACGATGGGTTCCGCGCCTCGATCGACCAGCAGTCGGCCTCCGAGAGCAGGGGACCGGATGACCGTCGCAGAGCCAGGAGTTCGTCGACCGTAATTCCCTCGACGGCGATCGGCAGGCGGCGGACGACTTCCGAGAAGGATTCGCGCGGACTTCGTTTGGCCCGCCGCAATCGTTCGTACGCGTCCAGTTCCAGCGTTAGGGTCTTTGTCGCCATGTAGCCACAATACACGATCATGCATGAGTATTAAGCGCGGGAATGGGGAAAAGTGCCTGCTCACGGGATGGGATGTTCGACCCGGATCCGGAAGAAATGGACGATATTGGAGGCCGCCACGTCGTACTGCGCGGCGCCGTTCGTCGTCAGGATGTTTTCGGGATCGGATACGGG
>CAYRPR010000016.1:0-4703 GCA_964425945.1 uncultured Verrucomicrobiota bacterium
CCCGGTGAGATATTTATGGTCGGGATGGCCACCGATAGCGCCCCTGAATGGTAATAGCGCGTGACTGTCGGCGAGGTGACGGTCACCGGTTCGCCGCTCGGTGTATTGGTTTGCGTGATCTGCTCATACGCATCGATTCGCACGATCCGGCGCCATGTGCCGAATGAATTGGAGCTCGCATTCGCCGTGCGGATGAAGGTCTCCGGCGTCTCAGGCGCATTGACGTTGACCACCACACTCGACTGAGAGGTCTCGCTGAATGCAGACGAAGCGAATGTGGCCCCAAACCGTGAGCCGTTATTGCTTCCGGCGCGCTGGGCCGCGCGAACGCGATAAAACAGTCTGGCGGATGGATGTGATTTCGTGATGGTCACATCGCCCGGGAACAGGCCGGCATCGGTGACGTTCCCTATGGAGACGCGACCGCCAGGGCTGAGTTGCGGCGCGTCACCCAAATTGGGCGTGGGCGCGAATTCAACCGCATTCGTGATCTTCTTCTCGTAGTCGCGCTGAAGAACATAGGAGCCGACCACTCGCTGATCCTCGCGGTATGACCAGGAGAAAGTCGCGTTTGGATCTGCGTCTCCGTTTTCCAGTCGTGGCTGTTCGTTAAGCGCCGTCTGATTCTTTGCCGCGGCCTTCGTCAATCCGACCCATATCACCGACTCCGTTACGATCGTTTCCTCGTATTTGACGAAGTCCGGTTCTTCGCCGACCGTGTACCGGCGTATGTTGCGGCCGCCGCCGGTGACGATGCCGGGCCCGGCGTCGAGATAATAGTCTACCAATCCGCGCATTTTAACCCCATGAAAGCGAGCGTCTTATATTGCTATCAATTGATCCGAGCGTGCCGTTAATGGCGTTAAGCTGGTTCGCCACGCCGGATCCGAAGATGGAGCTGTTGGAAAAACCGAAACTGCTCTGCGGGAGGCCGCCGATAAGCTGCACGTCGCCGCGGCGGGCATTGGCCGACCCGGGCTTGCCCATGACCGTTCCGCCATAGATCTCCGCATTGGCTTCGCGCCACGCGGCGCGGACAGCGTTCGCGCCGGCCAGCTCGCTTTGGACGAGCGCAGA
This sequence comes from uncultured Verrucomicrobiota bacterium, assembly GCA_964425945.1. GTDB lineage: Bacteria > Verrucomicrobiota > Kiritimatiellia > SLAD01 > SLAD01 > CAYRPR01. Next base: position 1,078 of record CAYRPR010000016.1, read on the forward strand.
AACCCCGGCCGTATGCTTATCGACGCGTTCATCCACCATCGCACCAAGACTTCCGGTCAACTGCCTATTGACATCGTGAATCATCACGGTCGCCGTATCCGCGTCGCTGACGATGCTCTGGAACGCTTCTTCCTCCACCTCCGCCATCTCGCCGGCTGATTCGCCGACTTCGCGGTTGGATTCCGCCAGGACACGCGTGGCGACGGCGGCATTGCCGATCGCGCCGGCCACCGCATTCATGCTCGTGACCGTTCCAGAGGTATCCGGCGCCTTGGCCAATTGCTCGTGAAATCTTTGGCCTACCGTAAGCAGGTTCTCCACCTCGGCCCGTAGTCGCTGGGCTCCCCGGAGACGGTCGCGCTCCGATTGCTCCATACGTTTTACCGCTTCGGCAACCATCAGAGAGGCTTCATGGGCCGTATAGCCTATAGCCTGAAAATCCTTTATCGCCTGCTCCGCACCGACAACGCTCACACGGGCTTCAACGCTCTGCGACCGGATAGCGGCTGATTCAGCCTCGATTTCCGCTTTGCTGGGCCCGAATGTGGCTCGCTTGACACCGGCGGCAATAAGTTCGCCGAGTTTTACGGCGCCGGCATGAAGGATGCTGACGGCCTCGCTCGCGGCATATTTGAACGCGGCCACCAACACGCCGCTGATCGCCTCAAGAGCGGCACCGCGCGTTTCGGCGCTCGCCGTCATGGCCTGGACAATGCCGTCAATGCTCGTGGCGATGGCGGCCATTTTCTCGTCCGCCGCCCAGGTATTGACGCGCTCGGCGAATTCGGCGATCGCGCGCGCCCCGCGCTCGATGGCCGGTCCGAACGCCTGCAGGGCCTTGTCGCCGAGGACCATCATGACGTTGGAAAGGCTCTGCTTGAGTTTGTCGAGCGGCGCGGCCTTGTTCGCGATTTCAAACGCGGAATTCATCGCGCCGGCCCCATTGGCCACGGCTCGTAGATCCTCCGCGGCCATGGCCGCATTCTCACCGGTGACGCCAAGAATGGCGTTCATCCCTTCCACGCGGCCGGTCAGCTTTTGCAGTTCGACATTACTGCCGCCGGCCCGCTGACGCATGGCCTCCATGCCTTCCTGGAGCGTCATGGTTGACGACCAGCCGTCGCCAAGCGTTTTGTTCATCGCGATGATCGCGGCTCGAATCTGGGTCATCGCCTGCGCGGTCGGTGTGCCCTGCTTCGTCAGTGTGGCCGCGGCGGCCATGACCTGTTCAAAGGCCACGCCAGAGGATGCGGCTATCGGGCCGACCGTCGCGAAGTTGGCGGCCAGCTCCTCCACGGTCGTCTTGCCCAGGCGGACCGTCGTAAAAAGCGTATCGGCTACCTGCTCGGCCTGCTCGACGGGGATCTTGAACGCGTTGAGGGCGGTCGTCAGGAAGTCCACTGACTTGGCCGTCTCGGTCGCGCCGGCTACGGCCGCTTTGGACGCGACGCGCAGAAACTCAAAGGCGTTTTCGGACGGGACGCCGGCCGACAGCGCGTCGTAGAGGCCTTTGGTGAGTTCCTCTTTTGCGAGGCCAAACTCCGCCGACAGTTTGCGGACACCCTTGGCCGCGGCGGCGGTGCTGACGTTGCTGATCGTGGCCACCTGCGCGATCTGCTTGTTGAATTCCTGGGCCTTGACCATGGCGACGCCGAGACCGGCCGCCATCGCGCCGGTGGCGGCGGCAAACCATTTCGTCATGGATTTCGCGATGTCCATCGCGCCGGACGCGAACGAGCCGAGACTGCTCTTGGCCTTCGCGAGACCGACCTGCATCGCGTTTTTGACGCGCAGTATCAGCGATAGTTCTTTATCCGCCATTCGCTATTGCCTCCGCCCGGCGTGACATCCTTATTTTTTCGACGGCCCAACCAAACGCACGTTCTGATACGATCTTCGGATCGTTGGCGTTCGGCTTTTTGTCGGCCATGTTGTGGAGGACGAACATGGTCAACACGTCGAACGCGTAGTCCATACTGCACCGGCGCTCCCAGAAGTCCGCTGACTCGCCGCACGTGGCCTGCATGTAGGCAACGAAATCGCCGCGGCTCATCGGCCGGCCGGAATAATCGGGCGGCAGTTCGGGACGCGCGCTCTGATCATCCACCTGCCGGATGGCCTCGTTGAGTTCGGCTGTCGTGCACAGCAGACGGCGCACCCAGGCCTTCACGGCCTTTTCGGCCCGTCGGCCCTCGGTGTCCATTTCCGGCCCTTCACTGCGGCCGTGGGCCATCGCGTAGCCCATGGCCGGAGACGCACGCTCCATGGCGTATCCGTTTTTCTCCAGCCAATCAACGGCCCGGAATGTCAGGGGCCAGAGGGTAGCGCCGCCCACGAATACCGGGCGGCCGCGCGAAAGGAGCAGGCGTGTGTGCGGATGCTCAACCGCCCAGCCGAGCGCATTGAGTTCGACGATCTCATCCGGCGTAAGCCGAATACCCTCCGCCTCAAGCGCGCGGATCTCGGCGCCGGCCATCTCGCTCAATTTGCCCGGCTGGTCCACCGGCACCCTCCTTTTATTCCGCGGATTCCCGGAGAACCGTAAACGCGGCCGATCCTGTTCCCGTGTGCCAGGTCGCTTGACCTTCCGCGGTTCCCGGCGCTTTGGTTTCCGTGATACCGAACGCTTCATTCGGGGATCCGGCGTTCACCGTCCAGGACGGCGCGGCCGTAATGCGCACGAAGTCCGCGCTGATCTCGCCCGTACCGCCGCTCACGCCGTGGGCCACCGGCTCGCCGACGCCGTCCTGTTGCTCGGAGAGTTCGACGCTCGCGCTGATGCGCGAGCTGGTCAGCCGGCAACCGGCGCCCGTGGCGAACAGCAGTTGCTGGGCGGCCTTCACCGCGCTGATCTCGACGCTGGGCAGAACAAATGAGTTCAGTTTTCCCGTCGGCGCAATCGGAGTGATGATGTTTTTGCGCCCGGAAAGGACGAACTTCGGGCACTCGCTCCCGTTCACCGTGCTGACCTCGATGCTGTTCCGGGCAACGGTAGGGGCCGCCGCCAAGACGCCCATCTTGATCGTGTTGAGATTGAGCGTTCCGGATTTGAGGGAGTATGTGCACGATACCTCGCGCATGTCCTGTGTGCTGTTTCCGTGGTATGCGCTGGCCGCGATGTCGCCGTTTTCGTCCGGGGCATCGACGCGATTCTGCGCGACGGGATCTTCCGATGACTCGATCAGGACCAGGTCCGCGGTCGCGAGACCGAAATGGTCGGTACGTGCTCCGAGGTTGCTCATGACTTATTCTCCTCTTGCGGTGGTTCGGTTGGTTCAGGCGCCTTCCGGGCGGCGGAAGATTTCGAGGACTTCGACCGCGACGGGCGCGTGTCAGGCGGGGGTGGCGCGGGCGGTTCCGTATGCTTCAGGTCGTCGCGAATCCAGATCGTAGGCATGTCACATATCCTCCCGGGTGTAGTGTGTGGTGAGTGAAAGGCCGATCATGTTGACGCCTTCGTCCTCCGTGGGCGCGAGCCCTTCCGTGATCGTGAAGCCGCCGAAAACGAATTGCGCTGGGGCTACGCGCGAACCCATGGCTTGCGTGAAGACGGTGAGTTCCGGGCCTGATTCTTGTCGCACCCATTGCCCGTATAGCCGGTAAAGCGCCTGCTCGCATCGCTCGTA
>CAYRPR010000016.1:4713-13326 GCA_964425945.1 uncultured Verrucomicrobiota bacterium
ACTGACCAGCTTGCGGTCGGGATCGTCTGGGACTTTCGTCGCGCAGATGATCCCGCACGCGGCGGCCAGCGTGCGTTCCGTATTGTCCATCACGCCCGGGGAACAGCGCAGATCGATCATGGGAAAATAGCGGTCCACCTTCGTATCCCACTTGGGATCCGCGTCAACCGTCTGCCAACAGCGAAGCATGACCTCGGGCGGCAAGGCGCCGTGCGCGCGATACACATCGGCCAGCGCAAGCTCTATGGCTTTCGGCACGTTCATCGGCTCAATTTCCCAAGGCCCATGCGTCGGACCAGTTGACTCTCGAAACTTTTTTGCAGACTGCGCGCCGCCCGCTCCATGGCCGTCGATACTTCGTGCGGTCCGCCTTGCAGGGCGGGGACGGCGTAGCCGAGAAAGTTGGTCATCTTGACGAATCCATCGCCGCGCTCGGATTTGCCCATGCGGTCGGCGAGGCGGCTGATTTCGCTCGCCCCGGCGGAGAGCGTGTGCACGGCGGACATGCCGCCGAACTTCCTGCCGATCCGGCTCCAAACCTGTTTTGCCAGGCCCCGGCGGCGAATCGCCGCATGCTTGCGTTTCGCGTTCATTTTGCTCTGCGCGCGGACCGTGCGCGTTTCCAGCCGTCGCGGCCGCCCGAACCAGCCCGTGATTTGAAAGGTCTTCAGGTTGCGGCGCGCGGATGGATCGGGCACTTCTTTGATGTCGCGGTATTTCGGCGCGATCCTCGTGGACGTGCCGAGCGCCTGCGCGACGGCGCGCGCCGCCGAATTGAGCGCGTGCGCCTCGTGCATACGAAGGTATTTCACGCCCATATCCATCTGGCGGAACAGGTCGCGGACATCGGCCTCCGGAAATTCCAATTCGATATGCGCGTCATTACTCATGCGGTGTATCCATCGTCAGCATAAGCATCCCGGCCGTTTCCTTGCGTGCGGCGATGCGGTATTGTTTCCAGTTTTCCGACCCGGCGAACTGAACGTCGCATAGGCGGTCCACAATCAGCGAGTCGGTCGCGTCCTCGTCCGCCGCCAGGCAGCGGACGAAAAAGCCCGCTTCCAGCGTCTGGCCCTGATCGCTTTGACCGCGCGTATGGTTCTGCCCCTCGCAAATGGCCTGCTCAATCACGGTGCGGTTCACGCGGATTTTCGCGCGGACCTCCGGTACCTTGTTCCACAGGTCTACAAACGCTTTGGTGAATATGGACATCGGATTATCTCAAACGTGATGGACACGGCGGCGCTGTTGGAGGTGAACGTTTCTTGGCGCGGGAACATCTGTGTTGCTCTCGGCATACTGTTCATCTTCATCGTCATCGTCGCCCGTTTGTCCGTGCTCATAACTCTCCACCCATGACCCCCGGCGGGGAGGGACCGCCGGGGGTCTGGATTGCCGAGGTGGTCAGCCTCAGCCGGTCGTCGTCGTGGTCGTCGTGGTCGGCGCCTCGGTCGTGGTCGTCGTCGTGGTGCTAACCGCGTTGCCGTCGTCGATCCCTTCCAGGATGTAGAGGGCGCCGGGATTGAAGAACAACAGGTCGAACCAGCTCGTGGCGTCGTAGTTGTTGCACTTGGCGTCCTCGTCGTAGAACGATTCGAGCCAGTACGGTTGCTTGCCGTCCGGAAGGTACAGAATCGTTTTGCCGAGGACGGGGTCCATCTTGTGGCTGAACTGTTCCGGATCCGGCAGTTTCACCAGCGCCGCGACCTGCTGCATGGCCGCGTCCTGGTCGTACCAGTGGTCATCATCACCCACGAGGACTTCGTCCACGCCGAGGATGGATGACAACGCCATGCGGAGAGCCGCCGGCTTGCGCTGGATCACGTCGCGCGCCTCGACGCCGGCCAGCACCGCGCTGGACAGGCTGAAACGGTTGACGATTTCCGTGTAGCGCATGATCCGGTGGAACACGACGCTCGAGCACACGAACGCGGTGCGGCCGGGATACCGTCGGATCGTCTCCAACCCGACGCCGGCCTGGTTGACCAGCGACGCGAGGATGTCGTGACGCGGTGCGGTCTGGTGCAACAGAACCGCGGAGGCGATGGCATGCTCGACGGCACGCTGTACGGACCGCTTCGCGGCGACGCCGCCCAGCTTGTCGCAGGCCTCGATCCCGCCCATCTGCTTCACTTCATCGCGGTCCACGGAGTAGCGCTTGAACACATCCGTGCACGTGAAGTCGTCTGACGAATCCGTAAGGAAGTTGCGCGTCGGCGCGGTGCCGGGCGTGCGGTTGGTCTGCGCCGAGCTGTCCGAGACGAGCGTCTTGTAATAGATCTTGCCGGTCTTCTCATTCGAGTTGACGACGGGCAGGATCTGGTTGCCGATATAGCCGATCACGGGATTGGCTTCGATGGCTTCGAGGTCTTCGCGGCGCCCCGTTTCCGTTTTGTATGCTTCCATGGTCTTCTCCTGATCGTATGGGTTGGTTTATTTCCGCGCCGCCTTCTGGGCCGCGCGATAGGCGGCGTACAGGGCGGGATGTTTTCGGCGGGCCTCGGCATAGTCCCCCTTGGATTCCGCCAGCGCCTGCTCCCAGGTCAGATCGTCCTGCTCCGGGGAAAAGGTGAGACTTCCAAGGCTGAACTTGGCGAGCCGGTCGTTTGCTTTTTCAAGCGAGGACCGCAAATCGACGATCCTCTGCTCAAAATCCTTCGTGAGTTCCTGGACGCGGGCATCGAGCTTGTCCGCCTTGCTTTGGAGGCCGCTGATCAGCGTCTTCTGCTTCTCAATCGTGGCTCGGGCCTGATCGAGTTCCTCGGCGCGTTCGCCGAGGCGTTCCGCCACGGCCGCCTCGACAAGCTGGGCGATCCGCTCGGAATCCGCTACGGTCGTTGCGGCGGGCGCGGCGACATCGCCTTTGCCTTCGTCGGCGGTTTCGTCGCCTTTCGTCTGCCCATCGCCGGCCCCGGCGCCGGCATCCGCGCCTTGATTCGCGCCCGGTTCGACGCCGTCACCAGCGGTAGATTCGCTTCCATCCTTCGCCTCCAGGTTAAGGGCGAGCACGCCCGTGTTGTCCTCGGTGAGCAGGGCCGCGACCTTCAAGCCGCGCGATTGCAGTTTGTCCACGGCCTCGGCCGGAAACTCGATCACTTCGGCGTCTTCGCCGATGATCTCGTCCGCCAGGCCGACCGCCTTCATTTCGCGCGCGGTCAACCAACCGGCGCGGCCTTCGGCGAACCATTCATCGACCACATCGGGAGAGAGTTCGTACTTGCTGACAAGACGGACCTTGATGTCCGCGTTGATTTTCTCGAGCAGTTCGGCGTAGTCGGCCATGGCTTCCGAGCCGCCAACCATCTCACCCCATGCCCCGTGGAACATCATTTTGCTGTTCTGATGGGCGCGAATGCGATCTCCGACCATGATCGTAAACGCACTGGCCGCGCTGGCTACGAGCGCGCCGGCCACGACATGCACGGATTGTTTCGTCTCCGCCTGCCATTCGCGCACAGCGTTGACCATTTCGTTCGCCGCGAACACGGAGCCGCCAGGGGAATTGACGTACACGGTAAGCGTTTCGGTGCGGCTGGCTTCCGCCAGGGCGGCGCGGAACGATGATTCGGGGATGATAATCCCCTTGGCGATGTAATCCTGGTACCAATCGAGATCGTAATTCGACGATACGATGATGCCGCGTAGATTGATCTTGCTCATATCAGTCCTCTCCCTTTTCTTCTTTGGTTTCGTCTTCGGTGGCGACCTTGTTTCCGGATTCCGTTTCGAGGATTCCGAGCGGCAACAGTCGCGCTCGAATGAAGTCAATCTGCTCGGCGTACCCTTCGAGGATCTTCCGCCAGTTTGGTCCGAGCAGTTTCGAGAAATCGGTGGTTCCGTTTTTCAGCGCGCGCCGGATCGCGTTCTCCTCCTTGAGTTCGTCCACGTTCGGCATGCGGGGCCAGGTCCACGATATGGCGCGCTCGAAGCCTTTCGGCAGCGGTTTGAATTTCTTGTGACGCTCCCCCCAACGGAGGGCCTTGACACCCACCCAATCGGCGTAGGATCGCTCAAGCCATTTTTGGAGCATGTAGAACGTCGCCCAGGAAAGGACCATGTCGCCACGGAACGACGTATAGGAACTGTCGGCTCGGAGGATGGTATAGGCGCGCGCGAGGCCGACCGACGCGCCGGCCTGGCCCATCATCGCCTCGATGAACTCGGACAGGTGCACGTTTGGGCGATCGATCTTTAATAGCTCGAAGTCGTCATCTTTGTCCATGTACTCGAGATAGCCGCCGGTCAGCGCCTCGAACCGCTCGTAATTGATGCGGGCCGGATCCTCCGAGTTGGCCCCTTCTTCCGCGGTCGTCGCGATGCCCTTCTCGGAATTTTCCGGCAAATAAGCCGCGCCACCGGCGGGATGGTCAAAGTCGGTCACCGCGTCTTTACGCTTAACCTTGCCGGCCATAGCGGCCGCGACTTTCGCGGATTGCAGTTCGCGGACGAGGATGTCGTACATGTCCAGAAAGTTTGTCGCCGCGGTGATGATAGAGCCGACCCCGCGCCCCTGGTTCAGGCGCCAGGGATTCTTCGGGAGACGCGCGACATCGCGATTGTAGATGGTCACGTCCTCGAGATTGTCGGCCACTACGAGACCACGCTTGCCGCTCACGATATACCCGAGGATGCGGCCCAGTCTGTCGCGGATAATTCCGCTGTCCTGGACCATGCCTTCCTTGTGGCCCGGATATTTAAGGAACGCGTCATCTTTGAGTTTAACCAGTTGGTCGGCCTCCCAATGCAGGAGCTTTCCAGTGTCATCGGCCGTGACCTGGTCATCGAAGACGCAAAGCATATCGCCCTCGCGGATGCACCCGGCGACGACATTCTGCAGGATGACCGACCAGTGGAGGTCGTCACGGAAATCGCAGTCCTTTGCCCATTCGCCGTTGAACCAGTCGGCCGCTTCGTCGCCGCCATCTACGTTGAGCTGCATCTTTCCTTGTGAGCCGACCACGTTCACGCGGAACTGATGGAGGATGCCGCGGGCGGCGGCAAAGTTGCGTTCGATGTCGCGGCCGATGTTGTGGCTTTTCAGACGTTCGCTTGGCGAAAGGATCTGATCTTCGTCCTTTCGCTCGATAGTCGGTTGTCGGCGCTGGCTGGATGGTTTCGTCGCATCGTAGCCGGCAAAGTTCCGCACGCGATCCAAGCGACGTTGCAACGCGCGGTTGGCGAGTTCGAGTGTCAGCACCTTGTGCTTGCGCTCGAGCCGCTCGATCCGTTCGGGCGTGACCTTGCGCGTTCGCGGTTTGGATTCAGCGATCATGACAAGTCGGGCCGCGTGCGTTTGCGCTGATTACGGATGGTGAGCCTGCGAGCCAATTCCATTTCGCGGGCCTGGAGCGATTCCAGTTGATCGCGCCTGTACGTTACCTGCATGCCGTCAAGCATGACTGATACGACCTGCTCACCGGCAAGCAGTCCATGGATCGCGGTTCGTACCGCGTCGTACTCTTGCTGGGTGGTCAATGGCACACGGCTGCTCCGCTAAAACAACGCTACCTTCATAACGCTACCTTCATATCGTCAGCATCGCCGGAGCGGTATCGTGGGGTAAATACGTGCAGGCGCGAATCTGTCCAGATTCTGGATAGATTCGGGCGAAGTGGGGTACGGATCAGGACGGATCGTGAGAAAGCGTAAATCGGTCGCCGCGTTTACGCGCCAGCAGATTGGAACATTTTTCGCGCGATCAGAGATCCCAATCGACGCGGTGACAGGTATTGATGCAGTGCATGGCCGAAATCAACAGACAACGGAGCGCGAGGGTCACCTGTAGCGAACACGCGCCACGTTGCCGCAACCGATCCATCCGCGCGCCGGATCTCGATCGTGCGAACGAGTTCCCAGACCGTTTCAGCAAGCGCGAGACGCTTGCGCTCACGCGCCGCAACGCCCAGTAGCGCCCTACGGCGCGCCGCCGCGCGTTTCTGCCGTATGTATCTGGCGCCAGCCATCATGCTCCATGGTGGTCACGTGCAGATTCGGATATGACCTTGTTGGCCTTACCATTGCACTCTCCGCACTTCATCGCTTCGTCAAGCTTGGATTCCGCAACCGACCGCCACGGATAGAGGCCGCAGGACGCGCACGGTTCCGACGCGCCTTCATACTCACGCCACCCGATCCGGCGCATTAGCCGCAGGTCGTCAACGCTTGGCTCGTCGCCCGTGCAATACCCATCTGGCCGCAGGCCGTCGGCTTTAGGTCAATCCAGTCGTCATACGCGAACCACTCGCACCCGCGAGCAATGCTCTTTGCCTTGGAACGTGAATTCGTCCAAACCAAAACGCTTACATCTCCGCTGACAGTCCCGACAGAAAAGGCCAACAAAGCGGTGCTGGGTACCGCCGCCAAGTCGTGGTTTGTGTTTTTCATGGTGCCTTTCTGGCGGCGATCCCCAGACCGCCCGTGTTCGACCACTCAATGATTGTTCCTTCAAAGGGCAGTCCGTGAACCTCGTCAAACCAGTCCAGCATTTCGGTCATGCACCGGAACCCGTCCTGTCTGGCGACTCTGGCACGGTCTGGCGTTGGCATCTCAACGCCGTCGATTACGAGGCCATCGGGCCACGGCTCTCCTATGCGCACGCTGCGTACAGCCGTGCAGGTCACAGTGCGAAGCGTCTCTTGCTTGCTCCGGTACGGCTTGCCAGTCCAGCGGCGCAGGCTCAGCTTGTCGCCGGGCTTGCACCGCGCCGTCCTGCGGATCGTCTGCGTCTTGGTCCCGGCTCGTACCAGCTCGGCGAATTGCGGTTGAAAAAGGATAACTCTCATGTCGAACCATCGCCTCCAGCGTGTGTCGCGCCCGCGGACGGTCGCGCCATCCGCTGAGGCGCGTTGTTCGGGCTCCCGATTGTCCGCTTCTCCGGCGGCACCCACGCGACGCCAGCAATGCGAAACAGGTCTTCCTCTTCGGGCGTCGCCACAGGCCGGCCCGCGCTGTTGTGCAGCACTCCATCAACGCTCTTGAACCCGCGCACGCTCCACCCGTGCGCCAGCACTCGGTGCGAATAGTCGGCGCTGCCGGTGCGGATGGCGTAGATCAGGCCCCAGTTCTCCGCTGTGGCGAAGAACAGGTCCAGAGCAATGCCGTCCGGCAGCATCCGCTGGGTGTACTTGCACGGCAGCACACCGCGAACACGCGGCCACTGCTCCACGATGGGCGCGATGCCGGACGCGAACAGGCCCACGTCGTAGGGCTTCGGAATTGCCACGATCTCGATGTCGCCCACGTCCGCTTTGCGGCGGCGGATGCTCCCGGCGATCTCTATACGGTCGCAGTGCGGCGCGAGCTGCGCCTTCACGCGCTCCGCGATAGCTGTTGCTTGGTCAAGTTGCATCGCAACCTCCAGAATCCCGAACCACGCCTCCGACCGTACCGGCGGAAGCCGCCGGTCGGTCAAGGCTGGCGCAACGAGTGCACCCAGCCTACACGGCCGCAGAGCCTGCCTCAAGGCTACTGTTTTTGTTCGTGGCATCGCCGGTCCGTTCCTGGCCGGATTCCGAGCGCAATGACTCAAAGTATGACATGAGCAATGCGCGTTCCTTTTCGATGGCAACTTCAATTCTGTCCAACGCATGTGAGTAGATCGCCGGAATGTAGGCGGAGCCGCGCCATAATTCATCGAATGCCTCGACGAATTCATCCCACTGGACGAGCTTCACGCTCTTGTACGCTTCGTCAATCACCGTGAGGCGTGCGCGCTTGATCGTCCTGATCTTGTTTACCGCGTCGCCGACCTTACGCTGGTTTCGCTCGATCTCAGACGCTCGCGTCGCCCGAGATGCGCGGCGAACAGATCGACGGTCCTGCTCCACTGACTCCGGTTGACTCATCGCGCAATAGCCCTCAGTTTCACTTTGTGACCGCATCGCGTGCATTTGGCATGCGCCTCGAGAAGGGCGCCACGGCGGCGCATGCCTTCCTGACGTTTGAGCGTGTTATATCCGTCACACGCCGGGCAGACAGGCGGACGGACCGTGACGACACTGGGAGCGGTGGTGCGCGGCGAAGCACCGACCGGGCGCCGCGCCGTATCGTTGATCGTTGTGGAGGTAAGAGCCAGCGCGCGCTCGGCGTCCGTCATCTCGCGCGCCCACCCAGCGTCCACGTAGCCGGACCATTTCCGGCGTTTGCGCGCCAGGCACTCTTTGAGCGAACTTATCGACATCGCGCGGACCGATAGTGTTTGCTCGACGCGGTCCCACTCGATGAAACTGCGACGGGTCCACGCGCGCAAAGCCTCACTTTGGGCGGCGTCGGATACGACGGCGTCGATAATCGCCAAGCGATTCGCCCAAATCTCGATCTCGTGGTCCTTCACGTCCGCGGCCGCGCGAGGCATATGCGGCGCGGCGTACATGTGACCACATACGATCGGGAGCAACCAGGTGCCGCCCCCGCTAAACCATGAGCAGATCCCCAGTAGTTCCTCGTCGCCGCCCCACGCCTCCAGAATCCGTAACGGCTGACCCATCGTGTCGTAGAATTTGCGCGTGAATCCGTAGCACGCGCCCATCGGCGCGCCCACCAGGCCGGAATCCATCGGGGTGATCTTACCCCGATATTTCGGACAGTGAGGGCGTGGTGTTTTGTCTCATAAGT
>CAYRPR010000017.1:0-12830 GCA_964425945.1 uncultured Verrucomicrobiota bacterium
TGCTTTATTCGTCACCGAGTATGGCGGTTTTAACGAGGGTCAGGAGACCCCGCCAAGCCGGTATATTCCGGGCACATCGTTAACGTTTTATTCCGGGCACATGGTTTACACATTGGCATACTGGCCTCAAGAGGAGGTGCCGTATGCCGTGGAAGGAGACCAGTGTCATGGACGAGAGGATGAAGTAGACACCATCCGGCAAGGCCCTCATCAGCATACATATCTACCGATTCGAATCCTGGCCATCGAATCCAGCGCGCCAATGGCGCAATGATGGCGATGGTGTCTGTCCCCTTTAGAGAAGTTGGCGTTATCGGCATGCTGACTGAGAATCGGAATCATGGCTTCGTAGGTAGAGCGTTCCACTTGGCATTCATGCAGTTACGTAAAATGTACTCCTTTACATTGATACTGGTGCGCAGATTATGTCCATAACATGTGTATATGTAACATGTAAGGGCGGTTAAGCAGAAAATGCATAGGTTATGCAAGGATTAGTGGTGAAGGGCTTGACCCAAGTATGTTGTTGGAGTACGGTTACATTAAAGACATTCTCAAAAGGTGACAATGTGAGAAGGTGGGAAACTTCTTATGGCGTCCGAATGCCTAATCGGTATCGGATGCTTTTTGTTTCTGCGGTGTTGTGTGTCACCGCCATGTTCTCCGTCCCTGCACGCGCGCAAGGTCCCGCCACCACACCACTTCAGGTTTGCGCTCAGACACCGATCCGGAACGAATTCGGCGATGTTCTGCCCGGCCATTTCCATTCGGCGCCGGGTGAGCGCGCGCTGGTCCAGGTGCTGTGGGCGAATGAAGGCATCCTGCCGCCGAATCCCGACGGCACACCGGCCGCACAGAATGCGATCCTGCCGAGCGGCCAGACGGGGATCGGCGCGCGCGTATCGCCGTCGCTGACCGAGCCGGGCATTTTCTCCATCGGTTTTGCCGATCCCCGTCCGATTTCCGGCAAGCTGTTCGTCCGCGTGTTCAACAAGCCGACGCTCGAGGAGTCGCTCTTCTACGGCGATTCGCAGGTCATGGATGTCACCTCCGATTCCCGCATCGTGCTCATCGCCGAGATCACCGCGACGGACAAGATCATCGACTACTACCGCGACACCGACGGCGACGGGTTGCCGGACTGGTGGGAGCACCTGAACTTCGGCGGCAATCCAACCGGCGCCAGCGCCGGCCTGGATGACGACGGCGACGGCATGACCACGGAGCAGGAATTCCGCGCCGGCACCGATCCGCAGGACGATTCGTCTTATCTGGCGATCAGCGCCATCTGGCCGGTGTCCGATGAGAACATCATGATCCGCTGGCAGAGCGTGGCGGGGCTGACGTATGAGATTCAGTATACAACGAACGATCTGTCGCTGAATCCGGACTTCGAAACGATACCGGATCACGTGACCGCGACGGGCGGTGTCACCGAGGCGGAAATACCCGGCGGGTTTGAAGGCGATCTCCGGCATTACCGCCTGCGGGTGGTGGAATAATCCATGAGCGCGCCATCATATTTCCAACGATTGGAAATGAGGAACCATCGGGTTTCCAATGATTGGAGATGGCTGCTGCTCCTCATGGTGCTGGCGTGGCCGGCTATCGCGGGCGCCCAACAGACGGTGTACTGGCGTAATGGAGCAGGCGTGGCCAATTGGTGGGACGGAGCGAATCCCTGGTACCGCGTCTGCGACGGGTGGTGGCTGGATCGGCCGGACAAGGATACGTGCTCCAACTGGGACAATATCGGGCCGAACATCGTCCGCTTTGACAACAACAGCGACACGTCGATGAACGTCAACGGCGCGTGGTTCCAGGTCAATCAGCTGATTTTCGAGTCGGGCGCTTCATCCGCGCGCACCATGACCGATGCCAGCAGTGGCGGGATCAGCATGCGGGGGAGCAGTCCCGAGATTCTGAATCAGTCCAGCGCCACGCACGTATTCAACACGGGCGTGGGCTTCGACTCGGCCGGCACCAAGTTCACGGTGTCCGGCGGCAACATGACGTTCAACAAGACGATCTACTTGAACAGCAGTCGGTGGATCGATGTGTGGGGTAACAATGGCCGGACCCTGAATCTATTCGGTGTGTTGCAGGAATCCGGGGGTGTTGCGGTCAAGCAGAACAGCCTGGTCGTGATCACCAACAACAACACGTTCTCCGGCGGCATCTGGGTCGAGAAGGGCCTGGTGCGGTTGCAGGGGCATTCCAATGCGATGGGCTCCGCCACCGTCAACGTGGGCACGAATGCGACGCTGGAGCTGGGCGTATTCTCGGGGCCGCGCTGGCGGCCGGTGGAATTGCGCCTGTACGGGCTGGGCACCAATGACTCGGCCGGCGCCCTGGTGGCCGGCGGGTCGGCCAATGACATCTGGCCGGGCAACATCGTGCTGTATCAGAACGCAAAGATACGCAACAGCGGCAGCACCTTCTTGACGCGCGGCGACATCAATGCGGGCAGTTACACGCTCTATCTCACCAATTCCGGGATCGTGACCATGCAGGCGGGCAGTATGACGGGCTCGAAAACGACGGGCGACGGCGCCTTGCGCAAGACCGGTTCCAATCGTTTCGATCTGCGCGCGGGCAGTGGCTTGACCGGAAGCGTCTATATCGATCAGGGCGAACTGCGCATCGGCGTCGGCGATTTGCCGGGCGGCGGCACGTTGTATTTGGCGAACGGCGTGACGCTGGCGAGCGATTCGCGGCGCAGTGTGTACAAGGCCGTCCAGATCGACGGCAATGTGACGTTGGGGCGCGACGCCGCCAACGTGGAACTGACCTTGACCAACACCGTCAATCTCGGATCGTCCACGCGTACGATCACGACGATTTCCACGAACGTCATGAGCGGCGTGGTTTCCGGGAGCGGCGGTCTGACGAAGGCCGGGAGTACGCGGGGTGGTTTGCTGACCCTTTCGGGAGCGAACACCTATTCCGGCGATACGCGTGTGTCCGCGGGAAGCCTGCAACTGGAAAATCAGAACGCCCTGCAGAACAGCACGCTGGACATGAACGCCGGTGATTCGGGGGCGGTGGTGTTCGGCTCGCCCTCCGCCTTCACGCTCGGCGGCCTGACCGGGTCGCGTAACCTGGACATGAATTCCAAGACGTTGAGCATTGGCAACAACAACGGCAGTACCACCTATTCGGGTGTTTTGAGCGCCGGCGCATTGACCAAGATCGGAACGGGCACGCTGACGTTGTCCGGCGTGAACACCTATACGGGCGACACGACGGTGGACAACGGCACGCTGCGCATGAGCGGCGCGAATCGCCTGTCCTCCAGCACGGCGCTGTCGATCACGAGCGGCGCGACGTTCGACCTGAACGGCAACAACACGACCGTGGCCACGCTCGCGGGCGCGGGCTCCGTGACGCTGGGCGCCGGCACGCTGACCACCGCCGGCAACGGAAGCACGACGTACAGCGGCGTCGCGAGCGGCACGGGCGGCCTCACCAAGCAGGGGACGGGCACCCTGATCTTGTTCGGCAACAACACCTTTGACGGTGATCTGACGATCAGCGGCGGGACGGTTCAGATCGGCAATAACGGGACGAGCGGCGCGGTAGCCGGCGATATCGTGAACAACGCGGCATTGATCTGGCACCGGTCCGACAACGTGACCTACGCCGAGGTCATCAGCGGCACGGGCACCCTGACCAAGAACGGTTCGGCGGACTTGACTCTGTCCGGCGTCAATACCTATGAAGGCAATACGACGGTCGGCGCGGGCACCTTGATCGTCAGCGGATCGGCGGATGACTCGGCGGTTTCGGTGTCATCCGGCGCGACGATTATGGGCGCGGGTTCGGTCGGCGATTTGACGGTCACCGGCACGGCGGATCCGGGCAACAGCGCCGGCGCTCGGGCGACGTTGAGCGTCGCCGCGCTGAACCTGGAACAGGACGGCGCCATGATCGTGGATGTTTCTTCCATGACGGGCACGGCGGGCACGGATTGGGATCGGCTATCCGCCAGCGGCACGGTGACCGTGAACGCCACGTCCGGCAATCCGTTTGTCATCCGGTTGAAGGGCAATCCCACGTTCAATTCCACGGTCGCGTACACCAACGTCATCATCGCGGGCGCGTCGCTTTCCGGGTTCAGCGCCGACAAGTTTACGGTCAATACGGACGATTTCGATCCCGATCTGGCCGGCGGCGAGTTCGAAATCGCCCAGGACGGCAACAACATCGTTCTGGTATTCGTGCCGTCCGAGGCGCCCATGCTCGAGTTCTTCTTCACGGGCAGTGTGCCCCAGCCATCCAATGTCGTGGCGAATATATCGGTCGGTGATTTCGCCATTTCGGCCGGAACCCTATCATACGGAACAGCGCAATCCACCACGTGGACCGGACCCAGCGGCATACCGTACGCCGAAGGCACCAGCGGGTGGGGCGAGGCGGATCAGTCCTCGGCGAAGAACTTCAATTTCACGATTACGGCGGCGGAAGATTATATCTTCTCCATCACCGGCATCGAGTTGCTGTGGCGTCGTACCAGCGCCGGTCCGACGGATGTCGGCATTACGATCAACGGAACGTCCGCGCACAGCACGACCCTCGCGGCGGATACCACCGTCGAGGCGGACATTTCGATATCCGGTCACGACACGGCTACCAATGCCGCCATACGTATAGACGGGTGGGGCGGTGGGAGCGGGGTGTTCCGCGTGGACGATGTGCGGGTGTATGGTGCGGTGGTGGCCGGGCCGGTGATCACCGTGACCGGATCGCTGAGCGATTTTGGAATGGTGGGTGTGGGCGATACATCCGCGGAGCAGTCCTATTCCGTTTCCGGCGCGAACATGTTGAGCAACCTGGTCGTCACAGCGCCGACGGGCTTCGAGGTGTCGACGACCAGCGGGTCGGGTTTTGGTTCGTCCGTCTCACTGTCGCATTCCGGCGGCACGATCCATTCCACGACCATCTACGTCCGCTTCGCCCCGGGAACCACGGGCGCATTCTCCGCGAACATCATGCATACCAGCTACCTCGCGAAGGAAAAGACCCGGGCGGTTGAGGGGTACGGCATCGCGGCGGACCCGACGACGCAGGCTCATACCATCCATTTCACGTCGGTCGGCGTGAATTCGATGACGGTAAACTGGACAAGCGGCGACGGCGCGAACCGCATCGTGGTGGCCCGTGAAGGGTCGGCTGTCAATGCCCATCCCGCCGACGGCACAGGCTATACGGCCGATGCCGTGTTCGGCGACGGCGACGAGATCGGCACGGGCAACTTCGTTGTGTACAACGGATCCGGCGCCAGCGTTGCGGTATCGGGATTGAGTCCCGTGACGACCTATCATTTCCGTGTGTACGAATATAATGGCTCGGGCGCCACGGCCAATTACATGACCAACACGGCCAGCGGCAATCCGGCCAGCCAGGCTACGCTGGACAACGATCCGGGCATCGGTCGCGGACCGCCGACGATCAATGTCTCCTCCACGCTGGGCAGTGCGCCGTCCACTTCGAATTTTGGCGTCACCAACATCGGCGGCGGGACGCTGTCGTATGACATCACCAGCAATGTGACGTGGCTGGCGATCGCGCCCGTTTCGGGCAATCTCGCGGCCGGTAATGCCCAACAGCATACCATAACCTATCAGACCGTTCCGGCGATGCAGGCCGGGGTCAGCAACGCGACGATTACCATCACCGACGATGACGCGACAAACAGCACGCAGACGATTGCTGTGGAGTGGACGATCAATGCCATTCCGAATCCCAGCGTGGCGACGGCGACCGGCGAGGGATCGGAGTACATCGAGTTGGCGTGGACCAAGCACGCCTCGTACAACGTGATGATTGTGCATCGGTCGGGCGCGGCGGTGGGCGCGTTGACGCAGGGTACGGCGTACGCGTTGGGCGATTCGGCCGGCGGCGGAACGGTCGTCTATAAGGGGTCCGGTTCATCGCTCGAGCACATCGTCACGCCGGGCGCGACGCATCATTACGCCTTCTTCTCCTACAACGGCAATTACTACTCCTCCGGCCTGACGGACAGCGAGGTCATGCCGGCCTATGCGGCCGGTGAAATTGTCGAGCCGTTCGCCTACACGAATACCGGCACGATGGCGACGTCCGGTCACGGCGGCGGCGGCGAAGGCTGGGACGGCGGTTGGACCGGGGATAACCCCGGCGACTTCAACGTGAGCGGGGGCAGTTTCGCTTCCCAGGCGAATTACCCGGACAACGCCGGCAACAAGATTCGTGTCACGCCGGGCAACAATGAAGTCAAGGCGATGCGCCGCAAGATGGATACGGAGTTTCGCGACGGCACGATCTACGTCGCGTTCGTCCTGAACTTCCAGTACGACGGCGCGAACAAGTTCGCCGGTCTCTCGCTGATGTACGACGGCACGGAAAAAATCTTCTTCGGCGAGATCTGGGACGCGGACCTGCGGCTCGGCATCGGCGGTTCCAGCTCGTCCTACACGCTCGATAACGGAACGGGCAACGACTACATCATCATCGGCAAATACGATTGGGCGGCGGGCGAGGCCAGCGTTAAAGCGTACAAGGTCGGATCCCAGACCGTCCCGGTTTCCGAACCCGGTACATGGGACCTGACGGTCAGTATCGCCAGCAACACGGTCGGCTGGGTGAACGGCGTCCGACTCGGCGCGGGGTCGGACAGCGGCACGCCGGGCGATGTGTATTTCGACGAAGTGCGCGTGGCGTCGTCGTGGGCCGACCTGATCCAGGTCGTTCCGGATAAGCCGGATGATCCGACGTCGTCGTCCGCGACGGCCGACGGCAATGAGATGGTGCGGCTGGGCTGGACCCAGAACGGCGCCGGCAACGACGTGATGATTCTCCATAAGACGAGCGCCATCACCACGGATCCGACCGACAGCACGCCGTACAGCGTTGGTGATACGATCGACGGCGCGACGGTCATCTATAAGGGCGACGCAACGAAGCTCGAACACATCGTCACGCCCGGATCGAGCGCGTATTACCGGTTCTACTCCGTCGACGGCAACATCTATTCCGACGGTATCGGCAACAGTCTGACCCTGGGTTCGTACGAAGATTACGAGGTGGTCAATCCGTTCGCCTATACCAACGCCACGGCGCTGGGCACCACGACCGTGGGGGGCCAGGGCTTTGGCGCCAATTTCTGGTCCGCGGGCGGGAGCGGGTCCTGGACGGTGGAAACGAATTACACGGTGGGGACCGGAGGCCATCCGCGCTTCTACGATTCCGACAATTACAGGCCGATGGCCGGCAACCGGGTCTGGGTGTCCGGCTTGGCGGATGGACAGGCCGGCTACGCCGAACGATCGCTCGGTTCCTCCTATTCGACCGGCGTGGTCTATGTGGCCTTCATGATGTCCTATCAATATTACGGGTCCAACAAGTGGGCCGGCGTCAGCCTGTACGACGGCGGGACAGAGCGCGCCTTCTTCGGCAAGGGCGCGGGGAACAACTGGTACACCCTGGGCATCGCGGACGGGGCCACGACCTGGTTTTCCGGGCAGGACATGCTCCCGACCGACGGCGGCGGGGGGGATACGGGAAATGTCTACCTGGTCGTGGGCAAATATGATTTCGATAATGACCGGTTGCAGGCGAGCGTCTGGCGGCAGTTGGCCAACGACTTCCCGGAGGATGAACCGGGTTCGTGGCATGTGACGCAGGACGGCGTGTCGTTCGGATCGTTTGACCGCATCCGCCTGCAGGCGGGCAGTTCGGATGCCGGGGCGACGATCGGAAGCGCTCTGTTCGACGAAATCCGCATCGCCCGTGAATGGGTGCAGTTGATCCCGGCGCAGTGTCCGTCCTGGATCGGCAGTAATCTGGTCTCATCCACGTCCGTCTACCTGGGCGATTCGATTTCCTTTGAGGTGCAGACCTTCCCGATCGGTCCCGGCCAGTATGCTCGGTTGGAACTCGACTGGGATGACGACGCCTCGTTCGCTACGCATCACCTGATGGGGTGGTGGAAGAACGAAAACAACAATTCGTACTGGACCAACACGGTCCGGATGTCGCAGACCGCCGCCGCCCTGGCGTTCCGGTACGGCGGCGCCGCGGCCGGCTGTTCGGTGCTGACCACCAACTCCGGCGAGACGATCGAAGTGCTGGCCATCCCGAATCCGTCTGCGCAGGACGCCGTCGTGGATTCGGTCAACAGCAACTCCCAGATCAACCTGACCTGGACCCGGAACGCGCAGAGTCATGACGTCATGGTGGTGCGGAAACTGTCCACCGACAGTTGGACGGAACCGACGCCGGGCCAGGCGTATTTCGTCGGTCAGTACATCGGCGACGGGCTGCTGATCTATCGCGGCGCGCTGGAATCGTTCTCCGACACGGGCCTGGCGCCGAGCACCACGTACGATTACAAATTCTATTCCGAGAACTGGACCTACTATTCGTCCGGTGTCACCGCGCAGGAAAGCACGGAGGCCGGCACGCAGGCGATCACGGTGGATGGCAATCCGTCCGACTGGGTCGGTTCGCCGCCGACGGTCAAGAACGCTTCGCGCGTGTCGTCCGGGGAGTTCATCTGGACGGACAAGACCGGCGAGGTGCGGCGCGATCACGCCGATCACGCCAACGGCGACATCCGCGAGTTCCGCGTCTTCGCCGACGACACCTACGTCTACTTCCTGATCGAGATGACCAATATCACGAGCCTGAACCTGCCGTCGGTGGCGATCGGCGTGGACACGCGCCGCTCGACCGGCAGTACGGCCATGACCTGGCTCGGTGACGACTCCGGCACCCTGATCGGCGGGGAATACTTCAACGGCAACGCCGCGATTCATTATCCGGAACGGCAGTTGAACATCCATCGCGTGGGCGGCGCGTTCCAGGTGGAACTGTACGCGGAGGACGGTACGGTCTGGTATGCGCCGCCCTCGGGCGTTCAAGTCGAGGCCAGCACGACCTACAATGCCGTCGAAGTCCGCCTGGCGCGCGCGGATCTGAACCTGACCGGCAGTGTGACCGGTCGTTTCACCGTGGCCAGCTTCCTCAATACCGGATCCTGGGCCAACGACGCGGACTCCACCACGTTCATCGCGGAGAACACGCCGGATGCGATCGATTCCGTGTCGATTACGCGCTACGGGCTGGCGGACAACAGTCTGGAGGCCGGTGCGTGGGCGGAGGACATCAGCGATGGGGACATCGATTTCTTTTTCGATGTCAAATTCAACGCCACCGCCGTCGTGCCGAACCAGCCGCCGTCGATTCCCGCGCTGGCCGGTCCGACCAACAACGCCGCCGTGACGGCGAACCCGACCTTGAGCTGGGGCGCTTCGACGGACAACGACGGACAGGTCACGGGCTATTTCCTCGAAGTGAGCACGAACGAGAACTTCAACGGCGTGTCGGGGACGGAGAACGGGCCGGTCTACCTGCGCGTGAATCTGGATAAGGACACGACCGCGTACAGCCTCTCGACGGTGGCCTCGCAGTATTACTGGCGGGTTCGCGCGCGCGATACGGCCGGCGAGCTGTCCCAGCCCACCACCCACGTATTCAACGTGGTCGGCAAGTTGGACACGGAGGGTCCGGTCCCGACCCTGCTGTATATCGGGACGGACGTGGCAGGATTCCTGAACGGCGATTACGACGCGCATATCGCGAATTTCGGCTATATCCAGGATGTGACCGACGCCGAAATCAAGGCGGGCGGCCACATGGGGTTTGTCCTTCAGTGGGAGGACCCGAGCGGCGTGTACGCGACCAACCGGACCTATGTCGGATCGCCCGCGGGTGACAACCAGTTCACGTTCAACATCGTATCCACCGACGGACGCGTATCGCCCAACTGGGATATTATTGAATACCAGTATGATTTCATCGGCGGTACCGTAACCAACACCTATGAGTGGGGCATTGACCTGCCCTTCCATACCAGCAACACACTGGCCCAGGGCAATGCCGATACCGTCATTACGAATTACCGCCCCGAGGCCTTTGTCATCACGAACTACAACGTAAACACGGAGTACTACCTGACCGTCAGCGCCGAGGATGCCTATACCGAGGGCGGCAGTTGGTGGGACTACGGTACGTGGAACAGTTATGGCGGTCCCAATGCCCCGTATTGGGGCGGCTATGCCGCGGATGGGCCCAACACGGCGCGCAATATCACCACGAACTTCCTGATTCGTATTGTCGTGACGGACGACGACACGGATGAGCCGTTGATTTCCGCGACGAAACCGGGCTGGAGCGGCCTGTCGATGATCGCCTCCAACTCAACGGCCGGTCTGCTGGATGCCGACGGGACGGGGCAGGGCGCCATTCATAGCATCAGCGACGGCGACCTGGCGGACAGCAACGACCTGACCCTGCTGTTCAATGTATGGGACCGCTACACCGGCATCCGGCGTGGAACCGATCCCGCCGTGACCGTGGACGGAAACGTCCTGACCAATTCACGCGTCAGCATCGCCGGCTGGATCACCAACAACACCGCCGCCTACCGGGCCGACTGGAGCGACGCCGACACGACGCACTCGAATTCCTATTCGACCTGGTCGTTCAATCCGCTCTACGACGATATCGGCGATCTGTGGGGCCCGGATGTGCACGCGGCCGTCAGCTCGACCAACCAGGTGTTTCTGCAGGTCTACGACAGCGATAACGACCGGGCGGGCGATCAATCCGATCAGGTGTTTTCCATGGGCTTCATTCAGTTGTATGACGACGATACCGAGGCGCCCGTCGTGCATGACTTCACGATTGACGGTTCGGGGGTTCAGTCCGAGGGCGCGCTGGCCCAGGGTGGCATCGCCATCATCGGAGTGAACGGTCATCCGGCCACCGGTGACGGCACGGGCGGCGGAGAAACCTTCTCCTTTGTGGTTTTGGCCCCCTTCCCGGAGGGAACCCGCATTTGGTTCACGGACGCGGGCTGGTCCAATCATAATGATTATTCCTGGGCCAATATACTTGAGTTCCATCTGGCCCACTGGGATTCCACCGGCGGCGAGGCCATCGGCGATGTCGTGACCCTCGTCATCAGCAACCTGAACAACGCCGGCGACCAGGTGGCGGTGTATCAATACGACGGCGTCTCCAACCCCGCGGACGATCCCGCGAATATCCGCTGGATCTATGCGTTGAACCTGGGCAGTGAATGGCTGGACAACCATTCGGGCGGCACCGGCACCAACAACCAGTATTCCGCCCTGTACTACGGCCTGACCAACGAGTGGTCGGCCATCGACGTCACCGGGACCGGCGTGAGCCGGATCAACTGGTACTATGCCGGCCCCCGGGCGGGTACGGCGTCTTATCTGTTGCAGGAGATCAGCACGCGGGCCAACTGGCAGCAGGAGTCGGGCACGACCGACATGGATTTTGACACGATCTTCGACGGCGGTTTTAACGTGTATGGGCCGGGCGATGTGCCCTGGGATTATCCCATCCTGACCGATGCCCAGATCCGTCAGGGCGGATATGCCATCACCGGCGTGGTGCAGGACGTTACCACCGGCATCCAGCCGTCCGGGGAGACCTGGTCGCCGCCGCCGCACTTCGCGCTCTTCAATCCCGACGGCGATATGGTGACCTCCAACCATTTCGGCGCCGGTTTCTCGGCCAGTTCGACGGATTTCCAGACGAACACGCTCGCGGCGGGCGCCGGAATCTACGCCCATATCATGCTCGGGGAGCAAGAGGCCCGTTTCATCGTGTCCGATTCGGACAACGATCGCCCGTCCGATAATCTGGTCACAACCAACAGTCTGACCGTTGTCGTGGTGGACGACGATCCGGATACGCCGCGGATCGGCCCGGCCCGCATGAACCTGTCCCTCGGTTCCACGGCGTTCGCGCCGGTGCCCAGCGGCAGTACCGAATTGCTGGGCTACTGGAACTTCAACGAAAGCAATCTCGTGCGGAACGCCGGATTCACGGGCGAACTGACCACGAGCGGCATGGGGGGCGCCATCAGTTGGTTCGCCGGCAGTACCATTAATCTGTATGACACCAACACGGCGCTTGTCGCGTTTTCGCCCAACGGTGCAGGCAATATCGGCGGGTATCTGCAGTTCGAGTTGGATATGAGCGATCACATGGCGCTGGCGATGACCTTCGCCGGCCAGCGAACCTCGCAGGGGTATGACAACAACCAGGTGTCCTGGTCGCTGAACGGCGTGGACTTCACGAATTTCGGCGCGCCGTTCAACCTGCCGGACAGCTTCGCATTGCAGACGTTCGATTTCAGTTCCGTGCCGGAATTGAACGGGGCGGCGCAGGTGTTCATCCGGATCACGCTGGGCGTTGATGCGGCCACGGGCAGCGGAAACAATCGCTACGACAACATCCAGTTCAATGCCTATCCGCTCGAGAATCTGGTGTTCGAGGTGACTGACGCGCAATTGGCCGAGGTCGGGCCGGGCACGCCGCTCGCGTTCGGCTTCAATGTGTACGACCCGATCAGCGGCGTGGCCCGCGGGGCCGCAGCCGACGGCACCAACATGGTCGTGACTGTTGACGACTTCTTCAGCGACGATCCGGGCTACGACGTCGGCCTGAGCTCGAACGAAACCACCGGCGCGAGTTCCCGTACGGTCTGGTCGTATGACTCCACCATCGACTACACAACCCGCGGCGCTCTGTACGGCGACGGCACAACGAACCGGATGATCTACGCGACGTTTGCCGATACGGACAACGACCGCCCGTACGACACGTCCTGGTATTCCAACGCCGTTTTCGGCGCGCTGCGGATCATCGATGATGACAGCAATACGCCGGTGACCGTGGATATCCGATACGGAGACGGTGATGCGGCCAATCGCCGGTTCTGGGTGCTGACCAATGATGCGGCGCCGACC
>CAYRPR010000018.1:0-12736 GCA_964425945.1 uncultured Verrucomicrobiota bacterium
GGCGCGGAGCAAACGCGCGGTGGTGCACGAGGCCCTGGCCACGTATGTCGCGGTCAAGGCGCAGGAACAGCGGGTTGGAACCTATAAGGAGCGCTTGGGCGATATCCGGCGCAAGCTGCTGGACGCCTCGATCCGTACGTCCTCGAAGGATCTGGTTCGCGCGGATCGCAAGCGGGGTGGGGATGCACGTCGTCGTTGATACCAGCGTGGCCGTGGCGTGGTATGTGCAGGAGCATTTCTCCTCCGCCGCGCGCGAATGGCAAGATCGCATCCTGGAGGGCGAAGTGCAGGCCATGGTGCCGCATCTGCATTACCTGGAATTCGCCAACGTCCTCCGCACCTATGTACGCCGGAAGGAACTCACGGTCCAATTGGCGCGCGATCTCTACGCCCTGCATCTGGATGCGCCGTTGGACGTTGTCGAGGCTCCTCGCGCCATTCTGTTCGATATCGCGACGCAATACGATGCAACCGCCTACGACGCGGCTTTCATTGGACTGGCTGTCACCTACCAGTGCCCGATCATCACGGCGGAACGCACCACCACGCCCTGGGTGGTGAAACTAGGCAAACAGGCGGTGGCGTTGGGATAGTCGGGCGGTGCGCTAAGTCCTCACTATATCGAAGGATATGCGGGTACGCCATGACCGGTTCTCGGGCGCAACTGATTGTCTGTCACTGTCATCGGGCAATCATCTTTGAATGGACTGGTTGGCGTTCAGAAAATCTGACAACGCACGGATGGCCTCGGGCCGTACCACAATCCCGGGCCGGACCCGCCCAAGCGCTGGGACAACGGCTTCCACGGTTTGACAATGGCCGGACGAGATCAGATAGGCGCCGACCACCGTCGCGGTGCGCGAGTAGCCGACTTTGCAATGCACATAGACCTTGCCCCCGGCGGCCAACTGATTCTGAATGAAGTGGACGGCTTCATGAAGCCCGGATTGTGTCGGCGCAGTAAGATCCAGGAGCGGGAGGTTCCGGTAGTTCAATCCGCGCAACTCAGCGGGCTCGGTGAATTCGGCCGTGAGATCCAGCACGGCGGTGACCCCCTGTTTGCGCAAAGTCTCCGCTTCGACGCGAGTCAGCAACCGTCCCATCAACAATCCCTGAGCCGCTTCATCCCACGGGGTACACTGGCGGCGATAGTGCCACAGCGATATATGCTGGCCCATCAATGTCGGAGCGAACAACCAGCGCGTGACGCAGGGCAGACGGCCTCTGCGCTTTCCGTAGACGGGCACCCCCAGCAGATACCCGACCGAGACGCCTGCGAGCGCCACGGCGGGCCATAGTAGCGGCGCGCTCCAAGGCCAGCCTTGCATCGTCAACCAGACGCTTAAAAGGAAACCGACGCCATAGTATCCGGCCATGCGTCGATTGGGGATCATGTTGCTGCGCACCATATCGTCATGCCTTTGTACGTCCGCGCGCTATACCGGGTAGCCCAACCTGTCGAAAACATCCGCCCACCGGTCGGCTACAGCCCGACGATCCTCTTCGGTCAACGGCAGACGATTCTTCTGATAGTCGCGCTGGCTTTCGAGGTACGCATTGAAATGCGGCACTGCCTCGTTGAAACGCGGCAACCCAAGCCGCTCATATACTCTCGCCAGCGTTTCGATCGGCTCGCGCTGCACCGACGCGAAATCCACATCCACCAGCTCCTCCTCGCGCACACCTTTCCGTTGCTCGAAGAAGGCATGCATAAGCCGCGGGTACGAATCAAGCACATGCTCCACAACCATCTCGCGATGGGTATCCTGCAACCCCCACGCCTCCTGCGCCTTGGAGTAAAGATGAACGGAGGAGGAAAACACCTTGTAGGGGTTGCGATGCAGGTGGATGAACTGCGCGCCCGGGAACATGCTCCGGAGCAAGGAGAGTCTGGCGGTGTTGGCCGGATTCTTAAGCAGCAGGCGTCGACCCGGCTGCATAAACTGCACCTTCTGCAAGAAGGCGCAGTACGGTCTCCGCCAGGACTCCACCAGCCGGGGGTCGCCGCCGTTGAAGAGGACCGCCTCGCGGAAAATCTGACCCATGCAACGGGGAAAGAAGGACACGTGGTAGAAGGACATGCGACCGACCGCCGTCAACGCCAGTTCCTCCTCCCATGGCACATCGGCCGCGACCGGCACGTTATCCATCAACCGTTGGGACGGCATCATGCCGGCCACACGGCGTTTGAGGGACTCCGGCAGAATCAAAAACTCGTGTGGCATGGCCGCCTGCAACAGGGTGACCCGGCCGAACTGCGGGTCGCAATTCATCAGATTCTGCAGATGCGTGGTGCCGCTGCGCCAGTGCCCGATGATGAAGACGGGTGGCAAGACCGCCTGCGCGCGCGTGCGACGACCGTAGACGGCCGAGGCCGCCCAGATAAGCGGTTGCCGCGCCAGAGTCGTCGCCAGCAGGCCCATCAGACGGGGCACGTAGCGCCGTTCGCAACCGTACGCGCGAACCAGTCCGATCAAGTTGACGAAACTGCTCGCCGCAAGCGGGTGGGCATTCATCCTGCCGGCTCCTTGCGCGTGCGCGACACCGTGAAGATACCGTACTCGTCAATCAGCATGTCTTGTTTAATGAGGCCGACCGACCGCACCAGTTCATCCATTTCGGCTTGCGTCCGGCGGCGCATGATCCAGGGATCGCCATCGCGATTGGTTAACGTCCGCGCGATCATTTCAACCTGGGGATGCCACGGCTGACAGGTATAAAGAAAGGTCCCGCCATCCTGCAGCACTTCCGCAATGCCCTCAAGGGATGCGAGCAGCATGGAGTTATCCGGGAACAACTCATACAGGCCGGACACGATCACGATATTCGGCCGTGGCGATGCCGACACAATGAAAGCCTTGTCGAAGGCGTCACCCTGTTCGAACGCCACCTTGTCTATTCCGAGCGCGTTGGCCGTGACCCGGCCCTGTTCCAGGTTCCCGGCGTCCCAATCCCGTAATAATGCGGACACGTTCCGGTCCTTCATTCCGGACAAGACGTCCAGCACATAACGCCCACAGCCTGTAGCGAGTTCCAGTATCCTGACCTCCTTGCCGGACTCCAAGTGCTGCTCCACGGCGGATTTCAGCATGGCCGCCAGATGTTGGCGCCGGATGCGGATGCCCTTCCACCCGACGGCGTCCAGGTAGGAGCGATCGATGAGGCGACCGAGAGGCGAAAGGCCGCGCGCGGCGTTGTCGTATACATAATCCAGCGACTTGCCCGAATCGAAACCCGTTTTGCAGCCGATACGGACCCCCTGGCTTAGACGGCCTATGGTCCTCATGCCCAACGCCTGAAGCTTGAACCCCACCGCCCGAAAGGCCGGAGCCGGTTGGCGCAGCAGATCGTATTCGGTGCGCGTGTAGCCGCCTCGGTCGGCCTGAAGCAGTGCCTGACGGTCCACACGGTGTTCAAAACTATCGACAATGAACGCGCGGGCCTTGGCGATGGGCAGCGCCCGGTGTTTTTCGTAGAGCAATGCGTGGTAGAAACCCGGGTAATGCTCCATCTGTTTTATCCGGGACGAGAGCCGGCGATAGAAACAGCGCTGGGCGCTGTTCTGCACCACCCAATCGGCGCCGCCGGAAAGCACAAGGGTAGGCGTGTCGATCGCGCCGGCGTCGGCCATGATTCGCGTGGCCGTATCGTGAAGCCCGAGCAGGATATTGACCGAGATGTCCCTCGTGATGAGATCATCCTCGTCATATGCCCGCGACTGGGCCGCGTCGTGCGTCAGCATCCTGGACTTCACATAGCTGCTGATGGTCGCCTTGGGTTTGAAACGCAGTAGCAACCGCAGCAGGGGGATGGCGAACGGTATATACAATTTGATGCGAAAGGCCGGCGCGGCCAGCACCATCGACCGGATCCGAGGGGCGTAGTCGTGCACCCATGCGGCTGCCGTAACGGCACCGACACTGTTGGCGACGACCGCTACGTTCTCCATCGGAATGTGGTGCTTCGCGCAGATATGGCGCACAAACGAATCCAGATCCTGCACCAGCGCGGAATAACTGGGGGCATGACCACGTTCGCCCGGGGATTTCCCGTGCCCCCGGTTGTCCCAGGAAAACGCCCAGAAGTCGGGCAGATCGAGCGCATCGAGCAGATCCTGCAAGCGCCCCGAGTGTTCGTGCCCCCGATGAATCAGGATAAGCGCCTTGTCGCTTTGAGCTGCTGGCGCCCATGTCCGGCAGAAAAGCGCCGTCCCGTCCCAAGTCTTAAACGTACCTTCTTCACATACTCGCGTCATGGTCTTCCCCCTCGTCGTATAGGTCATGGTGTAACGTGGCCATCTCGTTCTCCAAACCGTCAAACCGTTCCTTCAATGCTTTCATGTATGCATCCTTGTCCGCCTGCCAGAGCACGGGTTCACCTACGCTGATGTCACAGACCCACGGGACAAAAAGCGCCTCGCCACGCGGCAACGCCTTGCCCAAACCCCGCATGAATACCGGAGTCACCGGCACATCGGGTCTGCACTTCGCCAGGTGCGCCACGCCGGACTTGAACTGAGCGCGCTGTTCGGGTTCCCCTCTGGTTCCCTCGGGAAAAAGTACCAGAATATCCCCGCGCTCCAGCGCCTGTACGCAAGGCGCCAGAGGGTGTTCATGCCCGGAGGCGCGCCCCGCGCGAGGCAGGGGGATGATCCCGATAACGCGCAAGGCAAACCAGGCCAGCAAACGATTGCGCAGGAAATAATCCGCCGCCGCCACCGGGCGCACCGAGGGCAACATCCGTAACGGAAACAGGGACATCAGTACCATGGCGTCCAGGTGGCTGTTGTGATTAGCCACCAGTATGGCGGGCCCGCGACGAGGCAATCGCTCGGGGCGCTTGATGTTGACCCCAAGAACAATCAGGACGAAAGGTTTGACGAGCAGCGCGAAGAATATCCACCGCACGGGATGGTTCACAAGATTCTCCTCGTGGTCACACGCACCTTCTCGTGGTTAGTAGTAATAGTAGCGAACATAATGAAGAAAAAGTGGCGCCGTGAAAATCAGGCTGTCTACGCGGTCGAGAATACCACCGTGTCCAGGCAGCAGGTTGCCGCTGTCTTTGATGCCGAGGTCCCGCTTCAATGCTGACATTGTGACATCCCCGAGAAAGCCGAAAACGGCGATGCCCATGCCGACCCAAAGTGCGCTTCCATGAGACAATGGCGTCAACATCGGACCGATCAGCGCGGACAGCACCGCGGTGGTTACTACGCCGCCCAGCAGTCCCTCCCATGTCTTATTCGGGCTGACGCCGGGTATGACCTGATGCCGCCCCAAGGACTTCCCCCACATATACTGCGCCACATCATTGAGCTCGGTCAGGCCGACCAGAAACAATACGAGGCCCGCGCTGCCACCGGCTGGATTCCGTTCCGGTGGCAATGCAAACAACCACGCGGCGTGGCTCAGGCAAAACACCGTTACCATCAAGCCCCACTGAATCATTCCGGCGGATCGCAGGAAGCCCTTTGTGTCCTGCAACGACACCAGCCGGATCGGTATGATCAAGAACATATAGACCGGGATGAAGATGATGAACATACCGTACCAGTCCATGTACACCCACCAGTACTGAACCGGAACGGCGACGTATGCCCAGAACAAGACCCGACGGTCCACGCGGCGCGTCGGAATCAGCGAGAAATACTCCTTGAGTGCCATGTAGGATATGAGCGCGAACAATAAGAGGGCGGCCGCTCCCCCGGCCAGGACCGCGCCGAGCATCAGGACGCAGATTGTCCACCAACTGCGAACCCGCTGCTCCAGTTCGCGTAGATCCCGATCCGGGTGCAACCGCCGAAGCACGGCGACCACGATGCTGGCCACGACCAGCATTCCCAGGACGGCCGCGGCGGCCATCAGCGCATTTGGCGTCGGGCTGTCCCATGCCGTCATTGCAGTTCTTCCAATGCGTGTTTGATGCGTCTCGCAATGGTGGCGCACAGCAGGATCACCATCACGCCAATCACCGCGTGCAACCAGAGCCCAACCGGTGCCCCCGCTCCCAGCAGCAAGGCGACCGCACCAAAGAGGACTGCCCGATCGCTCTTACCCATCGGGCCGTCGTATCGCCGCGACGCCCCGATCTGTGCGGAGACCACACCGGCCATCTCCGAAACGCCGGCCAGCACCACCGCCACCACAATCAGCTCCGTCGGACCGCCGGCAATAGCTGTGAACGGCAAGTAGAGCGCCGCATCGGAAAGGACATCGCCCAGCTCATTAAGCGCAGCCCCGAGCGGCGTCTTCATATCGTGCTCGCGCGCCAGCATGCCGTCGATGGCGTTAAGCGCCATGCGCACGAACAATACAACAGGCACCAACAGCAACGACCAACCGGCCGCATCGAAAACCCATATTACGCCGCCAACGAAGAACGAAAGCGCCATGGCCAGCAGCGTAATCTGATTGGCGGTCACGCCGACCCGCGCCATGGCCCTGCACAAAGGTCTCAACAGATCCTGAAATTGCGGCTTTAGATCATAGACGCTCATGGCGAACCGCACCTATGGCCATCGCGCGAGCATGCGGCGAAACACAGAACAGGGCATGCAATGTCCCTCGCGAAAGTTTTCATTGTGAGAGCCTGCCCTAACCAAAGGCGGACGGCAAGCACCGAGGAGGCCCGACGCCTCACACCCGTCCTGTCCCGTATCCCGGACGGCCCGGAGGACCGTCCGGCGACGCTCGGCCGCCAGCCAGCTGGCAAGAGATTATCCGCGGAATCCGTACAACAATCCGTGGTTTCTTCCTCTTTGGTTGCGGCTACGCCGCGCTGTGTGCGTTAGAATCCTCTTCGTCATGAGGCGAGAGGGCAATTTCGTGGTGGCGTTCATAAAAAGACAAGAATGGATGACGGGATCCGGGTCTATGCTTGGGATGAATCGGTTGCTACCATCGGATATAAATCCAGCGGTAACGAAATCTACATCGCCGGCCCTTGATATTAATAAGCTGGCAGTATGAGCTAGCTGTATGAAACCCATTGAAATTGGTTCGTTTGAGGAGAAGAACAAGCTGTCGGAACTGCTCGTCATGGCGGAACGCGGTCAGCGCGTCATGATCACCCTGCGCGGCAAGCGCGTGGCGATGTTGACGGCTCCCGAAGACGATGCAGCGGGGCAGAAGAAGTTGTCATCTGACGAAGTGGTGGAGGGATTTCGCGCCTTGCACGCGGGCACGCGCAAAGGCGGTGGATCGCTGAAGTCGCTGATCGAGGCGGAGAGAGGGCGGAGGGATGAAACGGCTCGACGGGGCTCGCCGAAGTCCTGAACACTGAACACTGAACACTGAACACCAGCCTGTCTATTTCGCTTCGGGTATATCCGTCGGATGGATCATGTGTCCCGCTTCTTTCGGCAGGCCCATGGCCAGCACGGCCGAGGCGAGGATCAGCAGGGCGGAGGTCCAGAGACAGCCGGTCAGGCCTTTCCATTGGAACACCACGCCGGAGAGCAGGGTGCCGAGCAGACGGCCGCCCGCGTTGGCCATGTAATAGAAGCCGACGTTGATCGCCACGCGATCCCCTTCGGCATAGGCCACGATCAGATACGAATGCACGGCGGAATTGATCGCAAACACCACGCCGAACAGGATCAGGCCGCCCAGGACCGCCGCCGCGGGCTGGATATCATAACCAACCGCCAACGCAATCAGGGCGGGAATCGGCATCAGGACAAACGCCAACACCATGGCATGGGAACCAGTCGGCGTGGCGCCTTTCAACCCTTGCTTCAGGATCTGTGGCGAGGCGGCCTGGATCAGGCCGTAACCGATCACCCAGAACGCCATGTACGCGCCGACCTGCGTGAAACCCCATTCCAGCGACGAATACAGGAAAATCGGCAGGCCGACGACAAACCACGCGTCGCGTGAGCCGAACAGAAAAAACCGCGCCGCGGACAGGATGTTGATGGCCGGCGTGTGAGAAAGAATGCCGGCGAATGGCGGCTTGGTCTTCGCCCGGCCCATTTCGCCCGGGAGGGACATCACGGAGAGAATCAGGATCACAGCCAATCCGCCGGCCATGCTCCATAACGCCCCGACAAAGCCCAGCGTGGCGAGCAGGAATCCGCCGAGGAAGAAGCCGATGCCCTTCAGCGCGTTCTTCGAACCGGTCAGCAGGGCGACCCACTTGAACAGCCGTCCCTGTTGCTCATCCGGCACCAGCGCCTTGATCGCGCTCTTCGCGCTCATCTTGGTGAGGTCCTTGGCGATGCCGGAGAGGGCCTGCGAGCCCATCACGTAGGCTACGGATGCGGCGACGGTCCATGTCGGGTTCAATTGCGTTAACATACCGAGCGCGATCACCTGGAGGGCCAGCCCGCCGAAGAGCGTGAACTTCAATCCCATCCGGGCGCCGAGCCAGCCGCCGACCAGGTTGGTGACGATGCCGAAGAATTCGTAGAGCAGGAAAAGGAAAGCCAGTTGCACCGGCGTATAGCCCATCTTGTGGAAGTGCAACAGCACCAGCATGCGCAATGCGCCGTCCGTCAGGGTGAAACCCCAGTAGGCGAGGGTGACCAAAATGTAGTTACGGATAGAGGACACGAGTCAGAACCCCCTGTGAAAATTCGAAATTCGAAGCACGAAATACGAAACAAATTCGAATGATCAAAACATAAGAAACACCCTGGTCTTTGTTTCCCTTCTTTTCGAGTTTTCCCCGTTTGTTTCGAATTTCGATATTCGGATTTCGTATTTACCGTGCGCCGATATACGTGGCGAGTTCCACCAGCCGGTTAACATATCCCCATTCATTGTCATACCAAGCGAAGATCTTCACTTGCGTATCGTCCACAACCATCGTGGATAAAGCATCCACAATGGAGGATCGGGGATCGGTGCGGTAGTCAATGGAGACGAGCGGCCGCTCTTCATAGCCGAGAATGCCTTTCAACTCGCCCTCCGCCGCGGCCTTCATGAGGCCGTTGACCTCTGCGATCGTCGTCTTCTTCTCCACCTCAAAAACGCAATCGGTCAGTGAGGCGTTGAGCAGCGGCACGCGGACAGCGATGCCGTTCAGTTTGCCTTTCAGGTCGGGATAGATCAGCGTGATCGCCGTGGCCGATCCCGTGGTGGTCGGGATCAGCGACAAACTGGCTGCGCGAGCGCGGCGCAGGTCCTTGTGCGGAGCGTCGATGATCGTCTGCGTGTTGGTCATGTCGTGAATGGTCGTGATGATGCCGTGACGGATACCGAGCCCGTCGCGGATGACCTTCACGATCGGCGCGAGGCAGTTGGTGGTGCAGGATGCGGCGGTGACGATCTTGTGCTTCGCCGGATCGTATTCGCGGTGGTTGATGCCCATCACGATGTTCAGCGTGCCTTCCTTCACGGGGGCGGCGACGACGACGCGCGAAGCGCCGCGCACAAAATGGCCCTCGAGTTTTTCCGGGGTTCGAAATTTCCCCGAACACTCCAGTACGATGTCAACGCCGCTCGCTTCCCAGTCGATGGCCTCCGGCGAGCTTTCCCGCGTATAGAGCAGTTCGTTCCCGTCGATGATCAAATCATCGTTGTCCGTGGATACAGGGACCGGCCACCGGCCGTGTACGGAATCGAATTCGAGCAGGTGGGCACTGCAGGCGGCATCGCCTTTGGGTTCGTTGATGTGAACGAACGCCATGTCCGGACGGTTCCACCCGGCGCGCAGGACCAGGCGTCCCATTCGGCCGAATCCATTGATTCCGACTCTTATTTTTGTAGGGGTCATAGTGGTTTATCGTACGCGAATATAGTGTAACATCATGAAATTAAGTAAGTTACATAGAATACTTCTTGCGCCATAAAAACAACGAGCAGTAAAATTATTACAGTTAGACGGAGGCATATGCAACGAAACAAATCGGGAGAGTGCTATGAAATGTAGCGTGGTTCGCGCTGTTCTCGCCATCACTTCTTGCCTGATGATTCTACAAGCTGCCCACGCGGAAGAGGAAATCGATACCTCGCCACCCTCCGAAAGTCTTCCCGCTATCGTCACCTTCGGCGGTCGCGCCAGCGACAGCATCGTGGAAGGTCTGGTGGATGTGCTCATCCCGTTCTATGAAGGCCCCGAACTCGTATTGTTTCTGAACCCCCGTCTCTCCGGTACCGACCGCTCCGAAGAGGAGGCCAACATCGGCATCGGCGCCCGGAAACTGCTGGCGGACCGGAATATCATTCTCGGCGCTAATGCGTACTACGACTCGCGATGGACCCGGCACAACAACCAGTTTGATCAGATCGGCTTCGGCGTGGAGGTGCTGTCGGAATGGATCGACGCCCGTGCGAATTACTACAAGCCCGAAAACAAGAGCGAAGTGATCGACGTCCAGGAAACCGAGACGTCCAGCTCGCGGGTGGTGTCGGAGAAATGGGGCCGGCCCGAACCGAGGGGCCATGACATCCGCCAGGATGTTTCCCGCAGCATTGTCACGACGACGATGCGCCAGCGCTTTGAACGGTTCGAAGAAGCCATGGAGGGTTTCGATGCGGAGATCGGTATCCGGCTTCCGTTTCTGACGGAGTTGGCCGAGACGCGCGTGTTCGGCGGGTACTACAAGTTCAATTCCCGTTTTGCGGATGATCTGGAAGGGTTCAAGGCGCGTGTGGAAGTGCGCGCGTTGCCGGGTCTGACATTCGACGCGGAGTACTACGAGGACAAGGAACTGCACGGCAGCGACTATTTCGTCGGCGCGCGTGTGCATGTGCCGTTCAACATCGGCTATCTGATTTCGGGGCGCAATCCGTTTGAAGGGGCGAGTGAGTCGTTCAAGCGGGGTGAAGAGCGTCCGTTCAAGTCCCGTATGACGGAGATGGTGATCCGGGACATCAAGATCCAGCAGGAGGAATCCGGCTTCATCGAGAATGAAGCCGCCCGCACGGAGACCTCGAAGCGTTCGGATACGCGCGAGTCGGTCAAGGTGGTCAAGGACATCAATTTCGTGGATCAGGACAGCGCCAGCCCGATTCAGAACGGGACATGGGAGAATCCCTACACGGTGATTCAGGACGGCGTGAACAACGCGTTCGGTCGCAGGAATGTATTCGTGATGGCGGCGAGTGGTCCGTACGAGGAGAATGTGGTTCTGAAGCCGGGCGTCAAGTTGATCGGCAGTTCGATTCCCATCCGTCTGAACGGCGGGCATTGGTTCTTCGTCGGCGGCCTGCCGATCGTGGACGGCATGAACCTGGGTCCGACGATCACCATGGCGAACCGCACGTTTGTGGGCGGGTTGGGCATCGCCAACACGGACTTTGGAAACGCGGCGATGGATATCACGGTGGCGGGTCAAACCTTTGATATCAGTCGCGCGGGTATAGTCGGCGTGAATGTCACGGATCTCGTGGTGGCACGCAATATCGTGGCGGATACCGGGCTGGGCATTGCGTTGGCGGCAGACGACGTCAGACATTTCCGCGCGAAGGTGAAACAGAACCTGGTGATCGGCAATGACCAGGCGGGGATCGGCATACTGGGGCAGGGCGCAAGCGGTACCTTCCATGCGGATGTGACGGGGAACTTCGCGTTCATGAATACGGGCGCCGGCATCTATATCAACGCCTTCGATTACAATCGGGCGAGCGCCCATGTCTCCGGCAACACGCTCTTCTTCAATGACGGGCCCGGATTGGACGTTTTTCTGCAGGGGCTGTTCGGCGTGACGTTTATCAACCACGACAATGTGGCCGTCCTGAACAACGGGCCCGGTATGCGTTTCGTCGGGCTGTCGCCGCTGGGTACGATCCGGACCGATACGCGCAATGTGATCTCCATTCAAAACAACGATGTGGGGATCGCCTACATGATGCTGAACACCCTCGGCGGAGTGGATGCCACCTTCCGGCGCGTGATCACGGGGGGGAACAATGGCGAGGGGCTTAATGTAATGGGCCAGTCCACGTTTGGTGATGTGGATATCGATCTGGACCGGGTGTACGCCATTTTCAATATGGCCGGCGGCATCAGCGTGCAGGGCATCACGGCGTTCGGCGATGTTAACTTGGACCTCAACAACCTCTATGCTGTTTTCAACAAGGGGGCGGGTGTCCTCGCCCTTGGGGTGTCCGCATTTGGCGACGTGGATATACAACTCAACCGGATGTTGTCGGGCGGCAATCTGGGGTCCGGCATCATGGCGCAGGGGATATCCACCGACGGGGATGTCCGTCTGGCCGGATATGATCTGGTAGCCGTGAACAACGCCGACGGTGTGGTGCTGGTCGGCATCTCAACGACCGGCGATACGAGTATCTGGCTGCAGGATGTTTACGCCGCGGCCCATGTGGGCCGGGGGATTGAGGCGATAGGGATTACCGGTGAAGGCAATTCGTATATGGGCATGCAGCATGTCCGCGCCGTGGATAACCAGGAAGGTATTGTAGTCATGTCGCAGTCGGGCCTGGGTTGGTCGCATGCCACATTCAACGATGTGCGGACAATCGGAAGCCTGGATGCCGGGTTCGCCGCGCAAGTGATCGGAGGGGCCGGCGCCATGGCGCGCTTCGAGGATATTCGCGCGAACAACAACGGCAACGTTGGAGCCTCCTTGTTTGTGGCTTCACCGGAGGGTCCGGTGGGCGTGATTCTGGATGGCGTACGCGCTTTGAATAACGGTACCTCGGGACTGATGGTTGTGGCGATAGGCGAGCAGGGCACTTTCGTTCAACTATCCGACATTCTGGCGAACGGGAATGGTGGCCAGGGTGTCCTGATCAATGCGGTCAGCGCTCTGGGGCCCGTCGGC
>CAYRPR010000019.1:0-12735 GCA_964425945.1 uncultured Verrucomicrobiota bacterium
CTTTGTCGCGAGCCTGGTCGATGCGGGCCGCGACAAAGAATCCGACAAGGCTTGCTACAAAGGATCAAGAATAGCCTGATGCAGATATGAAACCTGAAACCTTTTTCGGAGAACCAGCATGAAGGAATTCGATGTAGTTGTTATCGGCGGGGGGCCGGCGGGATATGTCGCCGCGATCCGTTGCGCCCAGCTCGGTATGAGCACCGCGTGCGTGGACGATTTCGTATGGAAGGACGGCGAGTACGTGCTCGGCGGCACCTGCCTCAACGCGGGTTGCATCCCGTCCAAGGCCCTGCTGGATTCGTCGGAACAGTATTACCGAATCAAGCACAAGTACGAGAAACACGGCATCAAGGTGAAGGACGTGACGCTGGACGTGCCGGCGATGATCGCGCGCAAGGACGAAATCGTTCGCAAGATCAACGGGGGCGTCGAGTACCTGTTCAAGAAGAACAAGGTCGCCTGGCTCAAGGGACGCGGCAGTCTGATGCTCGAGAACCGGGTCAAGATCAAGTCCCGTGACGCCAAACAGGAACCCGAGGTCGTGCAGGCCCGGAGCATTATCATCGCGACTGGTTCCGTGCCACGCACCTTGCCGACCATGCCGATCGACCGGAATCGGATCGTTGATTCCAGTGGCGCGCTGGAATTCACCGAGGTGCCGAAACGGCTCGGCGTCATCGGCGCCGGGGTTATCGGACTGGAGCTCGGGTCCGTCTGGAAACGGCTGGGCTCGGAGGTCGTCATCCTCGAGGCCATGG
Organism: uncultured Verrucomicrobiota bacterium; assembly: GCA_964425945.1. Lineage (GTDB taxonomy): Bacteria > Verrucomicrobiota > Kiritimatiellia > SLAD01 > SLAD01 > CAYRPR01. The sequence continues at coordinate 762 of CAYRPR010000019.1, forward strand.
ACGAATTTCTCGGTATGGTGGATGAACAGGTCGCCAAGGAGGCGCTCAAGGAATTCAAGAATCAGGGCCTCGACATACAGTTGGGCGCGCGGGTGCTCAAGGCGGAAGCCTCGGACAAGGGCGTGCGGGTCGATTATCAGGACGACAAAGGGGATCATCATCTCGAGGTCGATAAACTCGTGGTTGCTGTCGGCCGCAAGCCGCATACCGAAGGACTGAACTCCACCGAGGTCGGTCTGTATATCGACGAGAGCGGCTATATCCACGTGGATGAGTTCTGTTCCACCAACATCCCGGACATTTATGCGATCGGCGACGTGGTGCGCGGCCCCATGCTGGCGCACAAGGGATCGGAAGAGGGCATCATGGTGGCCGAGCGGATCGCCGGCAAGACGACGCGGGTCAACTACGACACGATTCCATGGGTGATCTACACGTGGCCGGAAATCGCGTGGGTCGGCAAGACCGAGCGCGAGTTGAAGGCGCAGGCGCGCGAGTTCAAGACCGGTAAATTCCCGCTGAAGCCGCTGGGCCGCGCGCTCGCGATGGAGGAGAACGTCGGCCTCGTCAAGATCATCGCCGACGCGAAGACCGACGCCGTGCTGGGCGTGCACATTTTCGGCCCGAACGCGTCCGAGCTGATCGCGGAGGCCGTGGTGGCCATGGAATATTCCGCCAGCGCCGAGGATATCGCCTGCATCGTGCACGCGCATCCGACCATCTCCGAGGCCATCCGCGAAGCCGCCCACGCCGTCCACGGCCGGGCGATTCATATCTGAGCGCTCCCGCGGGGCGGCATCTGAAAAGGTGATATGAACAGGTTACTTGTCATTGGCGGTCCCACCTGCTCCGGTAAATCGTTCCTGATCGACCGCCTGCGGGAGGGGCGCTGTCCCCGGCTGGGTGCGCAGTTGGATTATAATGAGCAGGATGCCTGGCTCTATATCCAGGGACGAGAACTGGCCGGGGCGGACCTGTCGAACGCGGATCGCGTTCTGCTTCATTATGATTTTCGCGCTCAATATCGCGACGGCCCGGGCTTCATGCATCTGCGCGAACTGGTTGGTTCGTGTCCGCACGTGACGATGGTGACCCTCTGCACGCCTGTCCCCACCATGATTCATCGCATGACGCGACGTATTCTGAAGCGCGGTCTGGTTGTGCTCGTCGGGCGTGCGCCGTACGCGCCGCTCCGGGAACTCTGCCTCGTTCGCAAGACCTTCTCCGATGGGCGGACTGTGGCGGACCTGTATGAGAAATGGTTCGCGGTGTTGTCCGAACTGATTATTGCAGAACACTGGCTGGTGGACCAGCGCGGCCCACCGGAGTCCTTGGCTCTGTCCCCGGCGCTTCCGCTTGGCGCGGAGGCGACGTTCGAATATAATGAATAGCATGATGCGGTGTACTCCGGCGATCGGGCTGTTTCTGCTGTTCGCCGTATACCTTCTCTGCACCGCCTGACGGTCCAGCTTCCCTGGAGCGGATCCGGCCACCGTTTCTGCGAAAACGTCTCAGTACCGAAAACTGCTCTTGCCGAGGAATTCCTGCAGGATCGACGTGGCCGGGATCAGGACTTGCGGGACCACCAGGAAACTGTCCAGAAAGTCCAGCAGGCGGCGCGCTTCGGCGTACTGCTCATGATGCGGTTTGACCTCGCGCAACAGCGGTTCAACCATCGGCTTCAGCGCGGCCAATTCATAATCCAGCGCGGAGTTGAACGCGATGTCCGCCTCTTTCTGGTACGGAAAGATCCATTTCTTCTCGCCGCGGCGCACGCTCGGCCACATGTTCAACGTGGCCAGCGCCGAGTTGCCGCGGAACTGGTAGTCTCGCACCATGCGCCGCACCAGCCGGTTGTCCGTCGTCGAAATCCGGTTGTTGCGGTCCAGGTTCAATTGCGTCAGCGCGCTGATGTACACGCGGAATTTATGCTCCGGCGGAACCATCTCGGTCAGGCGCGGATTGAGCGCGTGGATGCCCTCGACGATGACCATCTGGTCGTCGGCGATCTTCATCATGTGGCCCTTGTATTCGCGCTCGCCCTTCTCGAAGTTGAAGCGCGGGATCTCCACTTCCTCGCCGCGGTCGAGCTTGCTCAAGGTCTCGTTGAAGGTCGGCAGGTCGATGGTCTCGACGTGTTCGAAGTCGGGTTGGCCTAATTCGTCCTTCGGGGTGTGGGTCCGGTTGACGAAGAAGTCGTCGCACGAAATCGTGACCGGACGCAGGCCGTTGACGCGCAACTGGACGGCGAGCCGTTTGGAGAAAGTCGTCTTGCCGGCGGAGGACGGGCCGGCGATGCAGATCCATTTCACGTGATCGCGCTTCGCGGTTATCGTGTCGGCGATCGAGGCGATCTTCTTCTCGTGAAACGCCTCGGCGATCTTGACGAAGTCGTCGATCTCGCGGTTGGCGATGATTTCGTTGAGCTGGCCGACCGTGCGGACGCCGAGGATCCGGCCCCATTCCTTGTGTTCCTTGAAGATCTGGAACAGGTGCGGCTGTTTCTCGAACGGCGTCATGTGCGGCGCCTGCTCGCGTTCCGGGTACTGGATGACGAATCCCGGCGGATAGGATAGCAGGTGGAAATACGCGAGCACGCCCGTATGCGGCGCGAGCGGGCCGTGCGCGAGATCGATGAACCCGTCGCAATCGTAGATGACGACCTTCGGCGGATTGCGGAAGCGCAGCAGATTGGATTTGTCCTTCTGTCCGTTCTGCTCAAAATGCTTCACGGCGTCCGAAAACGATATCTTGCGCCGTTCGATCGGGACGGCCTTCTTGACCAGGTCGCACATGTGCTGGTCGATGCGCCCCAGTTCATCCTCCGTAATGCCCGGCTGGCCGTCGCGCTCGAAACTGCAGTAGAGGCCGTTGCCGAGCGAGTGTTCGATGGTGAAATGGACCTCGGGGAACAGGTCGTTGACGGTCTTGGCCAGCAGGAACGCCAGCGAACGGCGGTAGACATGCCAGCCCTGCGGGTCGGCCATCGTCAGCAGTTTGAGCTCGCTGTCCACTTCGATCGGAAAGGTCGTGGAGACCACGTCGTTGTTTACCAGCGCCCCGACCACGTCCAGTCCGTTTTCCGGTTTGGGCGCGAACGCGACGAGATCCTGGACCTTGGTATTGGCCGGGCAGGCATGCGTTTTGCCGTCTTCAAAGGTGATGGTGATTTCTTTTCTGTCCTTGCTCATGTCTCCGCCTTTCCGTATGTATATGAAGCGATTGAACCGGGCCGCTTCCTGTTCGGAGAAAAACCGGTCATTATTCCAATCGTTGGAAAAAAGTATAGCGATTTCTTCCAACGATTGGAAATGAATATGAGGCGGCGAAAGACGATTGGGATTTTCATGCAGAAGAATGGACCATACAGCTCATTTCCCGAGCGCGCGCGCGTGCGGGTGCTGGGGCAATTGCTGGGCGGCATTAAGGGCGCGGCCTGCCTCGCGGTGGGGTCGGGTGACGATCCGTTAAAGGATGGATTGCGCGATCTCGGCGGTTCGTGGACGTTTGCGGATGTGAGCGCGTTGCGCGAGGAACCGGACGCGAAGCATGGCGCCGCGTTGCGGCGGGTCCTTCCATACAAGGAGGGTGGGTTCGAGCGGGTGGTGGTGCTCGATCAACTGTTGGACGTGGAGCAGGATTACTTGTTCATGGCCGAGTGTCATCGAGTGTTGAAGCCCGGCGGGTTGCTCGTGGTGGATGTGCCGCACGACAAGCGCTGGACGGTCTGGCGTCCCATCCGCCGTCTGCTGGGCGCGGAGCCGGAAGCGTTGGGACGCGTGCGGCCGGGGTACACGGAGCGGGGCCTGTTTGATGTGTTGAAGGACGGGTTTGATGTGCAGGAGGCGCGTTCCTATTCCCGGTTTTTCGTGGAGGGGGTGGACACGCTTGTCCGAATGACGGGCGGCGCGCTGGGATGGGCCGGCGAAGGCGCTCCGGATCAGGCGCGCGGGCGGTATGCCCGCTTGCTGTCGGTGATGCATCCGGTCTATGTCGTCGCGTCCTGGCTGGACTGGCTGGTCTTCTTCACGGGCGGGTATCGCCTGGCGGCCGTAGCCCGGCGCCGGATATGGAAACCCCGCCGGATACCCGTGTTACGCGACGGGCGCACCATTGCGGATGCGGCGATCAACACGAAGATCGGCACCGCTACGCTGTTTGATTAGCGCTCGCCTTCAAACCACCCCGCAGTTCACACCTTTAAAGGTGTGAACTGCGGGGTGGTGGTGGGGCGGGCGGCGTAAAGGTTTGACAGATCGAATCAAGCTGGTAGTTTGTGCGCTCTTTTTTAGGCAAGGAACCAACGATATGAAACGAACCTATCAGCCATCCAAGGTGAAACGCGCGCGGAAGCACGGGTTTCGCAGTCGGATGGCGACCCGGACCGGCCGCGCCGTTCTGTCGAGTCGCCGTCGTAAAGGCCGTAAGAAACTGACCGTCTGATGAGGGCGCCCTATGAGGGGAAGCCCAGATGCGAACCCCGAATCGTCAACGGATACCACGCGTTCCGTGACGAAACCCGATCTGCGTTTGCCGCGTTCCCGGCGTATTGTTCGCGCCGCGTCGTTCCGACGGGTGTATGAGCAGGGCCGGAAATGGACGGGCCGGTACCTGGTCCTGTGGAAGGCGGCCGGCGAAACGAGTCAGGCGCGCCTCGGCGTGGTAGCAAGCCGCAAAGTGGGCGGGGCCGTGGACCGGAACCGGGCCAAACGGCGCTTGCGGGAGACGTACCGCCGCAATCAGTACCGGTGGCCGGGCGCGGTGGATATGGTGCTGATCGCGCGACGCGAAATCGTCAAGGCGCGCGCCGCGGATGTGGAGCGCGAACTGCTCCAACTGGCCGAACGGGCGGGGTTGACGCCGGGCCACGTAAACGGGGAGAATCGCGGGAACGGATGATGAGCAAAATCGTTATAGCGCTGATCCGGTTGTACCAGATGACGCTCTCCGGCGTTTTCGGGCCGACCTGCCGCTTCTATCCGTCCTGTTCGCAATACTGCATCGAGGCCCTGCAAACGCACGGTTTCTTCCGCGGCCTGTGGCTTGGGTTGTGCCGTATCGGACGCTGTCACCCGTATCATCCGGGCGGCGTGGATCCGGTGCCGCCGGCCCGGGTAAAGGCAGCATCCGCAAGGGTTATGGCTCATGAATAAGAAGGACATTCTCATTGTGGTCATGCTGTTCGCGCTCTGGATCCTGTGGAGCCCGATCGACCGGCATCTGATCAAACCGCTGTTCCCGGCCAAACCGACGCCGGAAGCCGTGACGGAAGAGATCGAGCCGGCTATTCCCCCGCGTGTGCCCGACGAGATCCCGGTGGAGGTCCCGAGCGCTCCCGTCTTGGAGGCCGCGACGGAAACCCCTACGCCCGCTTCGACCGAACCGGCCGCGCCCGAGGAGCTCCATGTGCTGTCCAATGAGCGCATGGACATCACCATTTCCTCGCACGGCGGCGCGATCGTACGCGCCGTCCTGCATGAATACCGTCAGACCGTCGATCCCGAAAGTCCGGAGATCGAACTGATCTTCGACAGCGCGCGCGCGCTTGAAATCGAAGGCTTGGAACTGCTGACCGGCAAGGATGCGTTTCGGATGGACGTGTCCGATGACGGTCATAGGGTGCGTCTGAGCCGGGATACCTCCTACGGCCTGCGCTTCGTCCGCACGATCGAGATGGCGGACACGTATCTCCTGCGCGTGTCCGACCGGTTCGATAACACGGGATCGACCGCCCGCGGTTTGAGTTACGGGCTGAAAATCGGTTCGATGCAACCGCTGGCGGGCGCGACTTCGACGTACGGCCTGCTGCCGCTCGGCGTCGATGCGCTGGGGCTGAAAGGGGTGGAATACTGGGGGCGCAAATTTGACGGATGGTTCAAGCAGTCGTCCGCGAAGACGGTGCGCCAGACGATCGACGACCCGGCGGAATGGCTGACCGTCAAGAACAAGTACTTCCTGCAGACCCTGTTCCCGCGCGACGGCATCGAGCGGTATACGATCTTCGCGTCGCGCGAAGGCCAGACACGCATACCGGAAGAGACCTGGGCGGTCGCCCAGTTCCCGGACATGCAGTTGGCGCCCGGCTCCAGCTACGTGCGCGATATGAATTTTTACATCGGCCCGAAGAAGTATTCCGAGCTCAAGAAGTTGGGCTTCTATGTCGAAGACGTCATGGAGCTGGGCTGGCTGAAACCCATTTCCGTCGTGCTGTTGCACGGACTGAATTTCTTCCATGATCGTGTGTGGCCGTACAATTACGGTCTGGCGATCATGCTGCTTACCGTCATCATCCGCGTGGTGTTCTGGCCGCTGACGCACAAGGGCACCGAGAGCATGCGCCGGATGCAGGAACTGGGCCCCCTGTTCAAGGAGGTGCAGGAGAAATTCAAGGACGATCCCCAGAAGCGCCAGGAAGCGGTCATGGCGCTCTACAAGGAGCACAAGGTCAACCCGATCGGCGGGTGTCTGCCGATGCTGATCCAGATCCCGGTTTTCATCGGGCTCTTCTACGTCCTGCGCAGCGCGATTGAACTGCGTTTCGCGAGTTTCCTGTGGATCAACGACCTGAGCGAGCAGGAAGCGATTTTCGATTTTGGGTTCACCCTCCCGCTGCTGGGGTGGGACGCGTTCAACATCCTGCCGATCCTGATGGCGGCGACGATGTTCTGGCAACAGAAGCTGACGCCGATGACGCCGGCCGGCGGTGATCCGCGCCAACAGCAGATGCACCAGACCATGATGCGGATCATGCCGCTGATGATGCTCTTCCTGCTCTACAAGTTCGCGTCGGGCCTGGCCCTCTACTGGACCACACAGAACGCCTTGATGATTCTTCAGCAGGTGCTCTATCGCCGCCGCCTCGAGGCGCGCAAAGCCGCCGAATCCGCGCAGAAGTCCGGCGCGTGAGCCGCGGCAGGGACAGACACCTTTCCGTAACCTGTTGATTTCCAACGATTGGAATATCAGCTTGTGCGGGTTTCCAATGATTGGAAGTCAAGGTAAATGTGTGCGGCGCTGACGGAGAAGTGCCCTCCCGTCGGTTTGCGTCGGGTGGAGGGCGGCGTTCCGTCGCCGCCGATGAGATCCGCCACCATTTCTCCGTCCCTCATGCCCTTGCCGTTCGACGGCGAATCATGGGTCGGGCTTTCAGCCCTCATAACCTTGATCTGCGTCGTATTCTGGGGCATCGCCCCGGGTCAAAGAATCGGTCCTTCATTTCAGGGACGTTCGAAGTGGATCAGGCGGTTGCGGTTGTCGATGGTAATGACGAATCGCGAGAGCAACCGGCGTCCGACCCGCGGGATTTCGCTTTCCGCCAGTTTCTGCGAAGCGCTGGTCACCGTTTCCACGCGCCGGAACACGAGATCGCCCAACGAGACCTGGGCCACGGGTCCGATCCGGTCCTGGTTCAGCGCGAGATGGTAATCCCCGATCGTGTCGAGGAAGAACATCGTGGGCTGTCCGTCCATCGCGCCTTCCACCACGAAAATCCGTTCGATTTCATAGAGCGGCAGGGTCATGATCAGGCGGGTCGGGTTCGGCGTATAGGGGATGGTGGAAGAAAACCGCATGATTCGATTCGGGTAGTCGATCTGCACGAAGTGAAAGGCGCGGATGAATTCGCATCCGAAGAGGATCGGTATCCGCATGCGCTCCTCGCCGCGCAGCAGCGGCGTCAGGCGGCCCGTCGCCAGTCGGGTGTATAGCAGGGCGGTATCCATGTGCATTTCTTCAATGCGAATCTTGTTGGCCACGCTCAGGTAGCCGGGGATGGCGTCATCGGTATGGGACGGGATTAGGGGATAGGGCGGCGGGCCGAGCGGGATCAGTCCCAGTTCGAGGGCCGTGTCGTATTCGATCCAACTGGCGCGCGAGCTGGTGTCGAGCACGGCCAGATACTCGGTCGGTTGTCGTCCCCGGATGCGCAGGACCGGCATGTCGGGCAATCGAAAAGCCGAGAAGGGCGTCAGGGCGAGTTTGTCGGTATGGAGACGATGGCCGCCGGTGAAGACCGGTCCGTCGTCGGACGCATATTCCGTCAGCCAGAACCGGCGCGGATCCTGCGCCCGGCCGAGAAACTCGTTGAGTTGTCTCGGCGACAGCGGTTGCGGACCTTCGGGTTGCTTTGTGGCGCAGCCGCCGTGGAGAACCAACAACGAAGCGGCGCACAGGATGACGAGCCTTCGATGCATCCCGCCACCATGCCATGTCGCCGTTCTTCTGACAAGCGAACGTAGAAGCGGCCTCTTGCCGCTTTCTTCATATCCAGCCACGGAATCAAGCGGCGGGACGCCGCTTCTACCTTGGGATATCGGTGGGACCGGGTAGAAACGGCATCTTGTCGCCGTATGTCTTGATCTCCGCGCGAATTATACGTAGAGTTGAATGTTGTGCTCGGGAGAGGATTGACTGATGACCGTCTTACAGAAGAATGCGCTGAACGTGGTCGGCAAGGGCATCCCGCGGTTTGACGCGGACGAGAAGGTGCGCGGACTGGCCCAGTACGCGGACGACCTGCGCGTGCCGGGCGCCTGGTACGGCTGTGTCGTGCGGTCACCCGTGTCGCATGGCCGCCTGCGCCGGCTCGAGTTGGATCCCGCTTACGACTGGAGTCGCGTCTGCGTCGTCACGCCCGAGGACATACCCGGCAATAACATCGTGGACATGATCGGCCGCGATATGCCGTTCATTGCGTTTGACGAGATTCAGTATCTCGGCGAACCGCTGGCGCTGGTGGCGGCGCCGACCCTGCGCCTGGCCCGTGAGGCGGCGGCGCAGGTCCGGCCCGACATCGAGGAACTGCCCGCGCGGTTGACGCTTCGGGACATGGTCGCCGGGTACAAGAGCGACAAGAGCCGGCTGAAGGAACTCTGCGCCCAAACCATCCGCAAGGGCGATGTGCAGAAGGCGCTGGCCTCCGCCGACGAGATCGTCGAGGGCGAGTACTGGGCCGGGCACCAGGAACAACTCTACATCGAACCGCAGGGCATGGTCGCGATCCCCGAGCCGGACGGCACGATGTTCATCCACGGCAGCATGCAGTGTCCGTACTACATCAATCCGGAGTTGTGCGAAACGCTGGACATTCCGCCGGAGAAGCTGCGCGTGAAGCAGGCGGCGGTCGGCGGCGCGTTCGGCGGCAAGGAGGAGTTCCCGACCCTGGTGGCCGGCTACTGTGCGTTGCTGGCGCTCAAGTGCAAGCGCCCGGTCAAAATGATCTACGACCGGCATCAGGATATTCTGTTTTCCACCAAGCGCCACCCGAGCTGGTCGCGGTACCGGTCCGGCATCCGCAAGGACGGCACGATCGTCGGCATGCAGGTTGAATTCCTGCTTGATGGCGGCGCCTACACGACGCTCAGTCCGGTGGTGATGTACCGCGGGATTCTGCATGCGGCCATGGGATACAAGAACGATAATGTGTTTGTGGACGGGCATGTGTACCGGACGAACACGTTCCCGAACGGGGCGTTCCGCGGTTTCGGCGCGCCACAGGCGATCTGGGGATTGGAGTCGCACATCGACGATCTGGCCGCCGCGTGCGGGATGACGCCGCATGCGTTCCGCCGCAAGAACTGTCTCGTGCAGGGCGACACCACGCCCACCGGCCAGGTCCTGCGGTCCAGCGTGGGGTCGCCCGCGGTGCTGGACGAGTCGCTAAAGCGTTCACGGTTCGCCGAAAAGTACAAGAAGTGCAGTCGCGGCAAACCGGGCGAGAAGACATGGTACGGCATCGGCCTGTCCTTCTTTGCACACGGATCGGGATTTACCGGCGACGGCGAGGCGCGTTTCAAGGCCAAGGTCGCGCTCGACCTCGAGCCGCTGGCCGACGGGCGGCCCGGTGTGAACATCCGCACCTCCTCGACGGAAATGGGGCAGGGCACATTCACCATCATGCCGCAGATCGCCGCCGACGGATTGTCCATAGCGGTTGATCATGTGCGGTGCCCGTATCCGGATACGGCGCTGGTGCCCGACAGCGGGCCGACCGTCGCGTCGCGCACGGCGATGGTTGTGGGCTCGACCGTGTACGGCGCGGCGCAGAAGATGAAGCAGGAGCTGGAGGCCTTCGCGTCCGCGGAATTGTTCGGTGGCCAACCGGTTGAACTGCGCGACGACCAGTTCCGGGGATCGTACGACGACCAGGGGCGCTCCTTCGCGGACGTCGCGGGCTTGTATCTGAAAAAGAAGGGGCCGTTGCGCGTGTACAACCAGTTTGTCCTTCCCGATTACATCAAATGGAATCAGAAGACCTTCGAGGGCGATTCGTATCCGGCCTACGCGTGGGGCTGCAACGTGGCGGAGGTTGAAGTCGATACGCTGACCTTCGAGATCAAGGTCAGGAAACTCACCGCGTATTTCGATATTGGACGCTTGCTCAATCCGGTTCTGGCCAAAGGACAGATCGAGGGCGGACTGGTCCAGGCGCTGGGCTATGCCGTGATGGAGAAGATCGAGATCCGCGACGGCAAATACGACGCCGACCGGATGCAGACGTATGTCATTCCAACCACGCTGGATATTCCGAAGATGGACCTGCATTTTGTGGAGTACCCGTACGAGGACGCGTGGCCGGGCGCGAAGGGGGTCGGCGAAATCCCCATGGACGGGTTGGCGCCCGCCGTCGCCAATGCCGTCGAAAGCGCCACGGGCGTGCGGTTGAACGAGATTCCGATTACGCCGGAGAAATTGTTCGCGGCCCTACAGCAGGCGAACCGGAAATCGGCATGACACGCATGGGCGGATTGAAAATCCGCCCACCGTTGAAGCGGAGCGGCTTTCTAACGGAGGGCGGGTCTCCAACCCGCCTCAGGACAGGATCGAAGGAACGAGCATGAGCAAGATTCAAAGAAGCTGGATGGTGAACGGAGAGAAGCGCGAGGTCGAATGTCCGCCGGTGCGACGCTTGCTGGACGTATTGCGCAACGAGCTCGACCTGAAAGGCACGAAGGAAGGATGCGGCGAGGGCGAGTGCGGCGCTTGCACGGTCATTGTGGACGGCAAGACGATCTTGTCCTGCCTGTGCGCGGCGGGACAGGTACCGGAGAACGCGCAGATTACCACGGTCGAAGGACTGGAAAAAACCGAGGCCGGCCGCGTGATCCAGAAGGCTTACGCGGACAAGGGCGCGGCCCAATGCGGATTCTGCATACCGGGCATGCTGGTATCGTCCTACGCGTTATTGACATCGCGTCCGACTACGGACGAGCAGGCGATCCGCGAATCGCACGCGGGCAATATCTGCCGGTGCACGGGTTACGAGAAGATCGTCGAAGCCATTCAAACCGCGGCGGAACAACTCGGCGCATCGGGCAAGGATTGATCGTATGGCCACCATGACATTGAAGACGGTTGAGGACATGGACGCCCGGTTTCCCGGAAGCCTGGCGGAAGCGTTGAAACTCATGGCGGACGAGGCTACGCGGGGACGGCCGTTGGCGGGCGGGACGGACCTGATGGTGCAGTGGGAAGCGGGCGTATTGCCGATTCCGGACCGCGTCATCAGCGTGAAGGACATTCCCGAACTGCGCGGCATCAGCGAGACGAACGACGCCGTGGTGATCGGCGGCAGTGTCACGCATATGGAATTGCGACGGTCCGATCTCGTGCGGGAACATCTGCCGTCGCTGGCCGAGGCCGCCGCGACGATCGGCGGCTATCAGATTCAGATCATGGGCACGATCGCCGGCAGTGTGGCGAATGCGAGTCCCGCGGGCGATCTGGCGCCGTCGTTGATGATTACCGACGGCTCGGTCATCGTGGCGAGCGTGAACGGGGAACGGGCGGTTTCGCTGAAGAGTTTCTGGACCGGATATCGCAAGATCGACCTGATGCCGAACGAGTTGATCGTGCGCTTTGTTCTGCCCAAACTGCCGGCGGGGCATCGCGAGTCCTGGCGCAAATTGGGCCCGCGCCAGGCGCAGGCCATATCGAAAGTCATGGGCAGTTGCCGGGGGCGGGTGACGGACGGCGT
>CAYRPR010000020.1:0-12611 GCA_964425945.1 uncultured Verrucomicrobiota bacterium
ACGTGTTTGCCCCCGTCGTCTTTTGACGGGGAACCGGCCGGCCGGCGTTCCGACAGTTTGTGGAAATAGCTTTTCCATTCGTCGGACAGCTTGGCGTCCTCCGGCAATTTCGCCGCGATCTTCCGCATCACCTCCTCGAACATCCGGAACACCGAATCGCCCTGCGCATAAACCTGATCCTCGGGCAGAATGTCCTGCATCTGCGCGCGGTGGATCAGGGGCGCGAAATCCGGACGCACGCCGCACACGTACAGTCTGCCGCCCCGTTCGTGGAACGCCTTGGCGAAATCAAAGATGGCGCTCCAGCACGAGTAATCCAGCGAGAAGGCGTGTCGCACGCGAATCACCAGATACCGGGGCTGCTGCAAACGGAATATCTCGCCCAACTGCGAGCGCAAATCGTGCGCAATACCGAAAAAGAGATCGCCGGACAAGCCCACCGCCACCACGTCGCTGGCCGGATGGCGGCTCATGGGGACATAGTCGCGCTCCTCGAATCCCAGGTCCGGCCTCGGGACAATCTCGGCGAGGTGGAGCTCGCAGGCCCGGTTCAGGAAGATGATCATCGACGCGATGATGCCGGCGAAGATGCCGTATTCCATCCGGCCGAACACCGTCACGGCGAATGTCAGCGTCATGACGAACGAATCCGCGCGGGATGTCGCCCACACGCGTTTGATCCGGGGCACATCGATCAGGCGCAACCCGACATACAACAGCAGGCCCGCCAGCGCGGCGATCGGGATGCGGTTCAGCGCGCCCGGGATGAGCACGAGGAGCAGAAGCGTGAACACACCGAACGCTCCGCTGGCCACGCGCGTCCGTCCACCGCACTGTTGCAGGAGCGTCGATCGAAGAAACGAACCGGACCCCGGAACGCACAGGAAAAAGGCGGCCACGATCTGGCTGATGCCCTGGCCCAGGAAATCCTGGTTGAAATTGACGTGCCGTCCGCTTTTCAGCGCCAGGAACTGGCCCACGGACGCGGCTTCGATCAGGCCGATGATCGCGATGGCCAACGCCAGCGGAAAGAGATCCACGAAATCACCGGGCCGGACCGCGGGCAGGGCGGGAAGAGGAACCGAGCGTTCCAGCGGGGCGATCGAACCGATCAGCGCAATGCCCGAGTCGGCCCCCCATGCGTAGGCCAGAAGGCCGGCCGCGACAATCGCCGGCAGGGCCGCGGGCCAGCGCCGGGTATACCGAGACGACACCCACATGATAAGTAATGCGCTGATGCCGACGCACACCGAAGGCAGATGCGCCTGACCGACATGAGCCAGGACGCCCCCAACGCGAAGCACAAACCACCGCTCCGAGGGCGGGTCCATGCCGAGGAAGTGATGCATCTGCCCCGTCGCGATCAACAGGCCCGCGCCCACCATGAAACCCAGCAGCGCCGGCTCGGATACAAAGCGGACCAGCGTCCCCATCTTCAACAGGCCCATGGCCAGCCGTATCAATCCCACCGTCAAGGCCAGCGTGAATACCGTCGACATGACGGCGTCCGGGTTCATCAGGGGCGCGACGGCAACGGCCGTCAGCAGGGCGACCGAATTGGTGATCCCGGTGTTCAACAGACCGGAATGGCAGAACAGCGCCGCGACGATCGACATGACGATCGCGGTGTACAGGCCGTATACCGGCGGGACACCGGCCAGCATGGCGTAGGCCATGACCTGGGGTACGGCGAACACGGCCACGGTCAACCCCGCCAGCAAATCGCGCCGCAACACATCCCGGCCGTAGTCCTTGAACTCGCCCCGCCAGGGATCCCATCGCAATCGGTTGTCGAGCGGGTGTATCATCGCCTTACATTACTTATGCAATCGAGCGGCCCGGAACAATCCAATTTCTTCTTGGCAAACGGACCCGTATTTGGGCATAGTCTGCGTTCTCTCTGGATTTGAGGCATCATTTCGCCGGGGCGGCGAGCCACAATCAATTCCGCAACAAGTAGTTAGAGGTCTGTCATGTACACTGCATCTGATCTGCGCAAAGGACTCAAGATCGAAATCGACGGCAATCCGTGCGTCATCGTCGATTTCCAATTCGTCAAGCCGGGCAAGGGCCAGGCGCTATACCGGTGCCGGATCAAGAACCTGGTCACCAACAGCACCTTCGACAAAACCTATCGCAGTGTCGATAAAATCGACAAAGCGCACATGGAAGAGAAGGATATGATCTACTCGCACCAGGAGGGCGACCATTACATCTTCATGGACAACGACACCTATGAGCAGATGATCATCGACGGCGACGTGTTGGGCGACCAGAAGTATTTCCTCGTGGAGGACATGGAGGTGCAGGTGCTCTTCCACAATCATCGTCCGCTCGAAGTCACCCTGCCGTTCTTCATCGAAAAGGAAGTGACGGAAACGGAGCCCGGCGCGCGCGGCGACACGGCCACCAATGTTCTCAAGGCCGCCAGGATCGATAACGGCTACGAGATCCAGGTGCCCATCTTCATCAATCAGGGCGATATCGTCCGCATCGACACGCGCACCGGGAAATACGTGGACCGCGTCGCAAAGGGATGACGAACCGATCCTCATCGCCCACGGGAGAGGACGCGCGTCTGCGCCACATGCGACCCGCGCTGGAACTTCGATCCCGCATCCTGCACGAAATCCGCTCGTTCTTCATCAGCCGCTCGTTTATCGAGGTGGAAACGCCGGTCCGGGTGGCGGCGCCCGCGCTGGAAACGCATATCGACGCCGAACCCTCCGGCGATCATTTCCTGCGCACATCGCCCGAACTCCACATGAAACGCCTCGTGGCGGCCGGATACGATCGCATCTTCCAGATGGGCCCCTGTTTTCGCCGCAACGAACGCGGGCGGTTGCATCATCCGGAGTACACGATGCTCGAGTGGTACCGGACCCACGCGGATTACATGGATATCCTCGATGATTGTACGGCGCTGGTGCGCCATCTGGCGGAAACGACCTTGCCGTCGCCGGCCATCGGCATTCCGGGGCATACCGTACGCCTCGACGAACCCTGGCGGATTCACGAGGTGGGCACGCTGTTTGAGGAGCTGGCCGGCTGGAATCCGGTCGGGGCGTTTGACGCCGACCGCTTCGACCTGGATCTGGTCAACGTCATCGAACCGGCCCTGCGCGCCTGCCGGGCGCCGGTGATTCTCAAGGATTATCCCCGCGAAGCCGCCGCGCTCGCGCGCCTTGATCCCGGACATCCAGGAACCGCCCAGCGTTGGGAACTGTATGTCGCGGGCATCGAAATCGCCAACGCCTACTCGGAACTGACGGACGCCGCCGAGCAGCGGGCGCGATTCGAACGGGTCGCCGGGACGCGCGCCGCGATGGGCAAGGACGTCTACGCGCTCGACCACGATTTCCTGAACGCGCTGGAGAAGGGCCTGCCGCCATGCGGCGGCATCGCGCTGGGCGTGGACCGGCTGGTCATGTTGTTCGCCGGGGCGGAAACGCTCGATGCGGTATTGCCGTTCAGAGAGTGAAGAAAGTGTTCAGGTTTCAGTGTTCAGGGAAGAGATTGGAGGATGATGAGTATCCAATGAGTGGATTTCCTTCCTCACTGAACACTGAAACCTGAACCCTGAACCCTATCGGGTCATTTCCTCGATCGCGAACACGGCGCCCTCGCGGAATTCGAGGCGGAGGCGCTCGTACTCGTGCTTGACGGGGACGTCCACCCACACGCTGTCGCGCACGGTATGAATCTGGCCCCGCGTATCGCGCACGCGGAAACGCCCATCCACCAATTCACGCGACGTGGAGGTGTAATGCGCGGTGTAGGACCAGACCTCCGTCACGCCGTCGGCCGTCCGGCGCGTATATTCCCGGTCCGCCTTCCCCAGGGCGATGAAGACCATATCCGGCGTATAGCCGATGTGCACACGGCCCTGACGCACCTCTTCCTGAACGTCGGGTGGAAAGGCGTTGAAGAGGTCGGGGTGCTTTTTGATGCGTGAATCGGGCGACGCGCAACCGAGCGCCAACAACAGCCATCCGCCCGCCAGCGCAACCGACCACAGCCTGTAAGATAAATGCATGCTCATTCCCCTTGTATCATTAGCATAGCATATTTCCTTCGGCCGTCGAGCTTCAACGCCTTTTATGAATGAAATGGCCTTTCAGCCGTCCAAGAATCTGATATACTGGAGGCAGGAACATGAAAACCAGTGCCGTATTATTGATCGTGCTGGCCGCGGCGATCGGGCCCGTCCGCGCGGAGGAGTCGTCGCCGGCCGTGACCCGCATCTACCCCGTGGATTTCGCCGATTCCGGGTCCCTGGCCGAAATCGTACGGGCCGTGGTGGGCGAAGACGGCCACGTGTTTCATGACGAGACGGGCCGGCGATTGGTGGTGCTGGCCGACGAAGCCCGGCATCGGGAAATCGCCGACCTCATGGGACAGGCGGACAGCCACGCCGGCAATGTGCGGATCCACGTGGAGTTCCGGGAACAGGGTCGCGAAGAGGATTCCGGGTTCGGCATCCAGGGCCACGGCGAGGTCGTCGCGACACCCCACGGGACCGACGCCCATATCACGCTTCAGCCCCACGTCCGGCACCGGACCACGGATACGCAGTCCGACACCTCGCAGATGCTGATGGTGGCCAGCGGGCGCTCGGGCGTCCTGCGCGTCGGGGAACAGGTGCCGTACGCGGACTGGCTCGTGGAATACGGATGGCATCACGGATTCATCACATCGCGCATTCAATGGCAGGAGGTCGGCTCCTTCCTGATCGTGGAACCGGCGATTCTCAGCGACGGGGAAACGGTCCGTATCCGCAGCACGCCGGAGTTGCGCGGGCTCGTCAACGGCGATCCGCATCATGCGCGGTTCGCCGGATTGACGACCGAAGTGCTCGTGCGCAACGGCGAGACGTTCAGCATCGGCGGCACGGCGCACGATCAGGAATTCTACTCCCGCTATCTCATCGGCCTGGACCGCCGCGGCACACAGCGTTCGCTGGACATTCTCCTCACGCCGCATATTGTGAAGGGGACACGACCCTGACAAATCGAAGGAACGGGATATGACGCACGGAACATCCTCGCGCCGGTTTGCGGCCCTGCTCGTGGCGCTCGCCGGCATGAGCGCAATGGCGCAACCGTATTACCTCGGCTCGGACTACTGCCAGATCCTCGACCGCCTCGAGGATCCCGTCTGGCACGGGCATATCGGCTACATGACCAAGGAACGGGTACGGGAGCCCGGGGGCGATAACTTCGGCATCACGGAGCTCGGCGCCCACTCCGGTCTGGCGTATTTCCGCACCGGGTTCGGCGACCTGGATATCCGGTTCGGATTGGACAGCCTGATCTTCATGGGCGACGGGAACCTCGACCTGCCCGACCAGGTATCCGCCCTGCGGCTGGATGCGCGCTATGTGCTCCGACTGAACGACGGGTATGCCGTGCGCCTGGGTCTCGAGCCCGGCCTGTACAGCGACTTCAAGGATATCTCCGGCGACGACTTCTTCCTGCCGTTCAATCTCGCCGCCATCCGCGCGCTGACGCCCGACATCTCCGTCCTGGTCGGCGCGGCCTTTTTCCCGGAATTTGACCGGTGGTTCGATCCCCGGATCGGCATGCGGTGGGCCCTGAGCGATTACATGCTGCTCGACCTCTTCTATCCCGAATCGCGCCTGATCGTGCGGCCCAACTACGACTGGCGCTTCCTGCTGGGTTTCCGCATCACGGAGTATCTCGAATACCAGCTCGAAAACACGGACGACCGCAGGCGCCTGATGTACGACGACTCCCGGCTGTATGCCGGCGTGGAAACCACCATCCGCGAGGGAATCCAGTTCATGGTGCAGGCCGGCCGGGTCTTTGATCGCAGTGTTGACTTCAAGCGCATCGGCGGGAAATCCGATGTGGATGACGCCTTTTATATCCGGGTCGGCATCGGCGGGGTCATCTGACCGGCGGGGCCGGCTGGAGGAATGGGCGCTTTCATGGTATGGTGTTGACGGATCATGCGTCTGGCGGTCATATCCGATATTCATGTTCTGGGTCCCGGGGAACACGAGCAGGATCAGGAACATGTGGACGCGCTCGGTCGCGATCTGCCGCAGTTGCGCGGCAACTGGCGCCGCGTGCTTCACCGCATACGCCGCCGCTTCTGGAACTGGCACCCGGAATCACGCCACGCCTGCTTTCTCAAGGCGCTCGAGGAGATCCACGCGTATCACCCTGACTGGATCATCGCCAACGGCGATTACGGCGGGGATACCGGCGGCGTCGGCCTGAGCAACGAGCACACCTACGAAAGCACCGCCGGCGTCATCACCCTGATGCGGGAGGTGTTTGCCGACCGTTGCCTGTTTGTGTTCGGCGACCATGAACTCGGCAAGTACAGCACCAACCTGCGGCAGGGCGGCATCCGCCTCGACAGCCTGTACCGGGGCGAACAAGGGCTCGGCATTCAGTCCTTCTGGCACAAGGAGGTCGACGGCAATCACCTGATCGGCGTCAACTCCGTCCTGTTCACGCTGGACCTGTTTCTGCCCGAGGCGCTCGAGGAGGAGATCCCCGAGTGGAAACGCATCCGGGAACAGCATCGTCATGACGTGACCACGGCGTTTGAACAACTGCCCGCCGACGCCCGCGTCCTGCTGTTCTGCCACGACCCCGGCGCGTTATCCCCCTTGATCGAGATTCCCGCCATACGCAACCGCCTGCCGCAGATCCAGCTCACGGTGCTGGGCCACCTGCACACACCGGGCCTCCTGCGTCTCGCGCGCCTGATGTCCCATCTGCCGCAATGGAACGCGCGCTATCCGGTGGCGCGAATCATCTCCCAGAGCCTGCGCGGCGCGCGCACCTGGACCGCGTTCAATCCCATCGTGTGCCCGTCCACGTTCGGCGCCGGGCATCACGTGTCGGGCGGATTGCTGTACATCGAAGCCGATCCGCAGGGGAACATCGTGACGCGAAGACACCGGGTGAGGATTTAGGGTTCAGGTTTCGGTGTTCAGTGTTCAGGGAAGAATCTTAATCCTGAGCTTAATCTTAATCATAATTTATCCAGAGAGGTTAAGAGAAAGATTACGATTATGAAAAGGACCTAACTCATCCCCTGAACACCGAACACGTGTCTGTGAATAGGCCGTCGCCGAACATCGTAGGACGGTCCTCCGGGCCGTCCGGGGCGGCGCAGAGCACCGCCCTGCTCACCGGCCCTTGTCACTGAATCGGCTCACCCGGCTTGCCTCGCCGTAGCTTCCGAGCCAAGGCGGGAGGGTTCGCCCTACCATCTGTCGATATGTCCAATATGTTCAAGGCAGGGCGAGGCCTCCGCGTGAGCGGCACGTTGTGCCGCCGCGTGAGGTCGCGTTCCGCGCCCAACGCGGCAACTCACGTGCCGGCCGAGCCGGAATCTATTTTTGAGATAGGCTGAATTCAGATGCATTGAAAACTCTGAGCGCGGTCAGAGGCCGGACTGAACACTGAACACCGAAACCTCTACTTCGCCATCAGCTCATCGACCTTGGACAGGAGTTCCTTGGGCGAGAAAGGCTTGCCGACGAATTCAGAGCGGCCATGCGTCAGGAGCTTCTCGATGCGTTCATCGCGCGCGAATCCGCTCATCACCAGAATGCGCGTGTCGGGATTCCGGCCGTGGATGCGACGGATGCATTCCTCGGTGGCCGGGCCCGGCATGGTCATGTCGAGCACGATCAGATCATACCCGGGATCTTCGCCCGTCGCCCTCTTGAGAACCTCATGATTGGACGAGGCTTCCTCGACCTGCCAGCCTTCCGGCTCGAACATCTTGCGGATCAGGCGCCGGATATACTTCTCGTCATCCGCCACCAGCATCCGGCCGAGCGAGGCGGCCTCATTGACTTTCATGGTGCCGTCCTCGTCCATCTCCACCTTCGGTCCGGATTGCGACTCCGCGTCCAGCGGGAGGAAGAAGCGCACCTCGGTGCCGCGGCCGACTTCCGTCTGGATCTCCATCCAGCCGCCGTGCTGGTCCACCATGCCCTGCACCATCGGCAGGCCCATGCCGCGCGCCTGCGCCCGGCCGCGGGTCGTGAAGAACGGCTCGAAAATCCGCATGCGGTTCTCCGGCTTGATGCCGACGCCGTTATCGATCACGCGGATCGACAGGAAATTCGCCTGGCCCTTCTCACTCTTCGATACCGGCGCCTTCGACCCGCCGATATACGCCTCTTCCATCCGCACCGTCAGCGAACCGCCGTTGGGCATCGCCTCCAGCGCGTTCTTCACCAGATGCACCATCGCCTGCTGGAACTGGGCCTTGTCCACCGTGACAAAGGGCAGGGTATGCGGCCAGTCCTCGATGACGGTGACCCGGGCCGCCGATTCCGGATCGGTCGAAATGGCCAGGCGCAATACCGTCGGCATCAGGCGCGTAATATCCACCGGCTCCGGCTGGATCATCGTCTTCCGGCCGTAGGCCTGAATCTGGCCGACCAGTTCCGTGCAGTATTCCACGCGATCGAGCGCCGTCTGCAACCCCTCGGCCGCCGGGTGATCCCATCCGATATAGTCGAGGGCCAGTTCGATGAAGCCGCGGATCGGGGTCAGGTGATTGTTGAACTCGTGGGCGATGCCGCTGGCCATCGTGCCGATGGTTTCCATGCGCCGCGCCTCGTACAGGGCCTCGCGCGCCTCCCGCAGATCCTGCGTACTGCGCACCACCCCGACAATCCGGATCGCGTCGTCCTCGCCGGCTTCGACCGGCAGACCGATGATCTGTACCCAGACATAATCATCGTCCTTCCGGCGCAGGCGGATTTCGATCTGCGCCAGATCGAACTCCCGCAGTTTCTTCAGCGCCTCCTCCCAGCGATCGCGATCCTCCGCGTGCACCAGCTCGGTCAGCACCGGCAACTGGATCTTCAATTCCCCGTCCGCGTAGCCCAGCAAATTCGAGGCCAGATCCGACGACCACGTGATCAGGCCCGATACGGGATCCATCTCAAAGAACGTGTCGCCGGATACCGCGGCGATCAGCCGGTACAGCTCTTCCCGTCCGTCATATACGTTCTTCTGCACGCCATCCATAAGTCACCCGACAACAACCCCTGCCCAAAACGTCTATTTATAGCGAAGCCACGCCATCATGGCCATACCCCAATAAGGAAAAAGCCCCCAATGGCCCCTAAGTGTTCGGACGAGAACCCCCCGCCGATCCGTCCGATACGGCGTCCGGCCGAACTGATTTTTCTTGACGCAGCATGCGATGCGACCGACGTGGCGTGCAAAATGTTTTTATTGACAAAAGGATATATTTTTATTAGAAAATAATGGTCTTCTTACGAAATTATTCTATTGCGTTGAACGCAATTTTATTGCATAATTTTGTGCATAATTTTGAGGGAGATTGAGTAGGTCATGTCCGACAGTGAATCCGCGGTCACCGCAAGCGACGTAACGCCGGTGCCGCCCTCCCCGGATGTTGCAACCCCACCCGCGGCCAACCCGGCGGAAGGTTCAAAATCCAGTAAAGGCGGCCCGAAGTATGACGCCCAGAACATCACGGTTCTGGGCGGGCTGGAGGCTGTCCGCAAGCGGCCCGCGATGTATATCGGGGATACGGGCGTGCGCGGCCTGCATCACTGCGTCTACGAGGTCGTGGACAACAGCGTCGACGAGGCCCTGGCCGGCTACTGCACGCAGATCCATATCCAACTGAACGCCGACGGCTCCCTCAGCGTCAACGACGACGGACGCGGAATCCCGGTGGACATGCACGCCACCGAAAAGAAACCCGCGGTGGAAGTGGTGCTGACCACCCTGCACGCCGGCGGCAAATTCGATCACGATTCCTACAAGGTCTCCGGCGGACTGCACGGCGTCGGCGTATCCTGCGTCAACGCGCTGTCGGAATGGTTCGAGGTCGAGGTGCGCCGCGACGGCAAGGTGCATCATCAGCGCTTCGAACGCGGTGTGCCGGCGTCCAAACTTGAAACGATCGGCAAGACCAAGGGCACCGGGACCAAGATCACGTTCTTTCCCGACGCCAAAATCTTCCAGGTGATCGAATTCAACTGGGACACGCTCGCCGCGCGGTTCCGCGAGATGGCCTTCCTGAACAAGGGCCTCGAGATCAAGCTCTCGCAGGAGGAACCGGCGCGCGAGGAAACGTTCAAGTACGCCGGCGGCATCAAGGAATTCGTCGAGCACCTCAACCGCACCAAGAACGCCCTGCATCCCAAGGTGATCTACGTCGAAAAGGAGCGGGAAGGCATCGCCGTCGAGATCGCCCTGCAATACACGGACTCCTACAACGAGAACGTCTTCTCCTTCGCGAACAACATCAACACCATCGAAGGCGGCACGCACCTGAGCGGATTCCGGTCCGCCCTGACCCGCACGGTCAACCAGTACGCGCGGGGCAACAAACTGCTGAAGGACGAATCCGGCATGAGCGGCGATGACATCCGCGAGGGCCTGACCGCCGTCATCAGCGTCAAAGTGCCCGACCCGCAGTTCGAGGGCCAGACCAAGACGAAGCTGGGCAACGGCGAGGTGCAGGGCATCGTCGAATCCATCATCAACGACGAGCTCGGCACCTATTTTGAGGAGCACCCCTCCGTCGCGCGCCGTATCGTCGAGAAAGCCGTCCTGGCCGCCCGCGCCCGGGAAGCCGCGCGCAAGGCCCGCGATCTGACGCGCCGCAAGAGCGCGCTCGACAGCGGAACCCTGCCGGGCAAACTGGCCGATTGCTCCGAACGCGACCCGGCCCTGACCGAATTGTTCATCGTCGAGGGCGACTCCGCCGGCGGCTCCGCCAAGCAGGGCCGAAACCGTAATTTCCAGGCCATCCTGCCGCTACGCGGCAAGGTGTTGAACGTGGAGAAGGCGCGGCTCGACAAGATTCTGAACAACAACGAAATCCGCACCATGATTACCGCCATCGGCACGGGTATTGGTCGTGAGGAATTCAACATTGAGAAGTTGCGCTATCATAAAATCGTTATCATGACCGACGCCGATGTGGACGGCTCGCATATCCGCACCCTGCTGTTGACGTTCTTCTACCGGCAGATGCCGGAGCTGATCGAGCGCGGACACGTCTTCATCGCCCAGCCGCCGCTCTACAAGATCAAGCGGCGCCGGCACGAGGAGTACCTTGAGAGCGACGCGCAGTTGACCAAGGTCCTGCTGGAACTCGGCATCGAGGAAACCAAGGTCTTCACGCCGGAAGGCGAACCGGTTTTCACCGATAAACAGCTCGGCAGCGTGCTGGAGGCCCTCTCCGAGATCGAGGAGATTCAGCGCAAGCTCGAGCGAAAAGGGGTCGAGTTTGAGGACTTCCTGCGCAACCGGCATCCGGAGACCGGCGCCTTCCCGCAGTACCGCGTAATCGTCAGCCGGAACGGCTCGAAGGAGAGGGAATACCGGTACGTCTATACCGAAGCGGATCTGCGCGCGTTCCGCGAAGACATGGAAAAACAGCTGGGTCACCAACTCGAGATCTTCACCGGGATGGGCGATGAGTCCGCCCAGCACAAGCACGGCCTGCGCTGGATCGAAATCTATTCCGCCGCGGCGCTGGCCAAACAGATTTCCCTGCTCGAGAAAAAAGGCGTCCGGTATGAACAGCTCTTTGAGAGCGAACATCCGGTCTACTTCGTCGAAGATCCGGATGAACTGCGCACGCCGGTCTATTCGTTGCAGGGCCTGCTCGACCGCGTGCGCGAGTACGGGCGCAAAGGACTCCAGATCCAGCGGTACAAAGGTCTGGGCGAAATGAACCCGGAACAGCTCTGGGAAACCACGATGGACCCGGACAAGCGCAAGATGCAGAAGGTCATGCTCGAGGACGCCGTGCGGACCGACGAGATTTTTACCATCCTGATGGGCGACGAGGTGGAACCCCGCCGCGCGTTCATCATGGACAACGCCCTGAACGTGAGGAATCTGGACATATGAGGAAGTGTTCGGTGTTCAGTGTTCAGTGTTCAGGGGAAGATTAACCGGTCTCTCTCTTCGCCGAACACTGAACACTGAACACTGGCGACTGGATATGTACACGCAAAACGAACGACTCGACCTGATTAACATCGAAGACGAGATGCAGCGCGCCTACATCGACTATTCGATGAGCGTGATTGTAGGCCGCGCCCTGCCGGATGCCCGCGACGGGCTGAAACCCGGCAACCGCCGCATCCTCTTCGCCATGCGCGAGCGCGGCTGGACCCACGGCAAGCCGTTCGTCAAGTGCGCCAAGGTCGTCGGCGAAGTGATCGGCAATTACCATCCCCACGGCGATTCGGCCGTGTACGACACGCTCGTCCGCATGGCGCAGGACTTCTCCATGCGCTACCAGCTCATCATGGGGCAGGGGAACTTCGGCAGTATCGACGGCGATCCGCCCGCGGCCTACCGCTACACCGAGTGTAAACTCCATACGCAGGCCGAGGAGATGCTCGCCGACATCGACAAGAACACGGTCGATATGCGGCCCAATTTCGATGAATCCCTGCAGGAACCCGTCGTCCTGCCTTCGCGCATCCCGAACCTGCTCGCCAACGGAAGCACCGGCATCGCCGTCGGCATGGCCACCAACATCCCGCCCCATAATCTGGGCGAACTGATCGACGGACTGGTCCATCTGATAGACGATCCCGATGCGCA
>CAYRPR010000021.1:0-4295 GCA_964425945.1 uncultured Verrucomicrobiota bacterium
ACAGGGGGACGAGTCGCGTCCGGTTCGCATGCAACGCGCGGGGGTCGGTCGTGTGGTCGATCATCCGTTTGAGCACCGGGACGGCCTCTTCGGGGTGGGGGCCGAATTCGGCGAGGTCGGCCAGCAGGGCCAGGGCCTCGCTGTGGTTCGGATTCCTTTGCAGGGCGGCGTCGATCAACTCCCGGGCTTCCTCGACCTTGTTGTTGCTGAGCAGGGTCGCGGCCAGCGCGATGGTGTGCTCCTGGGTTTCGGGGCTGGCCTGATGCAGGATGCGCCAGTTCGGTTCGGCATCCTGGAACCGCCAGTTCTGCAATTGGGCGCGCGCGAGTTCCAGGCGAACATCCAGACGGTCGGGATCCTCATTCAACAGTTGCTGCAGGATGGCGATGGATTCCTCCAGTTGACCACGCCAGCGGTAAATACGGCCGAGGGCATATCGCGGATGAAACTGCGCCGGGTCCAGTTCGAGACTCTTGCGGTAATGGATCAGCGCCTGATCCAGATCGTCGAGCGCGGTGGACGCCATGCCGAGCAGATTATGCGCCTGCGCAATGCGCGGATCCAACGTCACCAGGTCCTGCCACAGACGGACGGCGTCCTCCTGCCGACCGGTTTTCCAGTAGGCCCAGCCCAACGATTCCCAGGCCGGGATGGCGGAAGGCCGCTCCGCGATCACCTGCTCAAGTTTGGGGATCGCCTCTTCAAAGTTTTCGTCGATGATGTCATGGAGCGCATCGTAGAGCAGGTCATCAATGGAGGAGCGCGGTTCATCATCCGCGGGCATTTCGGGATAGTCGGGGGGAGGAAATTCAATAGGCGTTTCACCGCGCGTATTCAGGAAAAACAGACCCGCGATGCACAACGCGGCGCCCCAGACGGGTATATTGGTCTTGTTCAAGAAACACCTCACAGTCAGCATTGCGGTTAACTGCATACTAAGTGCGGGAACGTATCACAATCCGCACAGATCATCCAATATGAACTTTTAGGGATTCGCCGGGGCGAATAAGAGGCCAAATCGTGGAAATCCGGCGTGGAACCGGTGGGCGACTTGACTTTTCCGTGGCTTCCGTGATCCAATTCGCGACTTTTGTACTGTGAACCCATTGCCGAGGAACCACTGGATGCTTGTTCGAATTCGCTGTTTACCCGTTCTTTTGCTGTTATTCGTCGCGCCCGCCCTGGCGAATCAGGACCCGTTGCCGTACGAGGGGGTTCCCGTCGTCAAGCCGGCGCGCGTGGCATTTCTCCATGCCGATCAATTGATTCCGGTCGGCGACCGCATTCGGATCGCCTCCTACAACATCCAGGACTTCTCCGATGGAGTGGGCGACGGGTCCAAGCGCACGGTGGAAACCGCGCGGCGCCAGGCTCGCGTGGCGGGCGGGATCATTGATGAAATAGCGCCCGACCTGCTGGTTTTGCAGGAGATCGAAAATGCGGAGGTGCTTCGCCTGTTGAATGGGTATCTGGACCGGCCGTTCGCGGGTGCGTATATCGCCGTGTTTGACGAGGGGCGTCAGCGACCGGATTCGCTGAACATCGCCGTCCTGTCACGCCATCCGATCGAGAACGCCACCCACATCGATTTCGGCGTCCTGCAGGGCCGCGGCCGGCCGACACGCGGGCTGTTGCATTTCGAAGTGAATCTGGACGATAACGAACGCCTGCTGGTGTACGTGGTTCATCTCAAATCGAACTGGGGCAACGCGCATCGCAATATATCTCAGCGCTTCAACGCGTTGAACCTGTTGCGTGAAGACGCCGAGGCGCGCATCGCGGCGGAACCCGGCCGCAACTGGTCGATCCTGGTCGCCGGCGACTTCAATGTCGATCCCGAGAATCCGCGCCAGCGCGGTGATAACAGCCTCGAACCCCTGTCCGCATGGAAGGATCTGTGGCTTGGCCGTCCTATCACCGAACGGACCACGGTGCCCACGCGCCATGGTGATCCGAAGTTAGAATTTCCCCCGGTCGCCTTCGACCGGATGTATGCGAGTATCTCATTGACCCGTGAGCCGTGGATCGTCGGTCCCATGCAGGTGCTTCCCCGGGGCGTGAACATACGGGATGTCCTGGCCGTGGCGGGCGATGATGACGAAACGGCCTCGGACCATTATCCCGTATATCTGGATCTGCTTCGTTCGATGAAGTGACGCGGCGGCCGGCCTTTTCCGTGGGGCAAAAAGATTGCGTGACGCACGGATATTCCTTACTGTCATGCCTAGCATGGAAAGGTGTGTGGATACAGCGCCGATGCGCGGTGAAGCGGGATGATGCGGTTCAAAAAAGTCAGCGCGATATCAGTTCTTCTTTTGTCGCTGGGATGGCCCGTCCAGGCCCCGGCGGATCTGTTGGCCCCGGTTCGCACCAGTCCCTGGCCCGAAATCGTGTTCCACGAGATCGCGTGGATGGGAACCTCGCTGTCGGACGACCAGCAATGGATCGAACTGGTCAATACCACGGACAAACCCATTCAACTCGACGGCTGGAAAGTACGCACGCGCAGCGGAAGCCTCGACATGGAGCTGGAGGGCGTGCTGCGGGGCAAGGGCAGTCTGCTTCTCGTAAACGATGCGATGGGGGGCATGCCCGGCATCCCCGCGCAGATGACGCTGAAAGGCGCGCTCTCCCGGGACGGCGAGGAACTGGAGGTCGTCAATCCGAGGGGGCGCGTCATTGAGCGCGTGGCGGCCTGGCACGCCGGCGACCCGTCCACGCACGCCACGATGCAGAGACTCTATCCCTACGGATTCGCGCATCGGAAACGAAGCTGGAAGACTTCGTCGGTCCGGTACGACTACGGCTACGGTACGCCGGGCTACCGCGACCGCACCGTGTTCTCGCGTCAGGCCCTGCACCAGGTCCTGCACGGCCCCGACACGATCAATGTGTATTTCAACCAGAACGCCCTGACGCCGTTCGCCCACGAGGGCAACGAAGCCAACCACAGCGTCAATATTGAAGAACGCATCCTGCACCGCATCTACCAGGCGACCAACCGGATCGATATCACGATCTATGAAATCAATCTGCCCGACATGGTCCGGGCCCTGATGGATCGGGCGAATGAGGGGATTGTCGTGCGGGCGGTGGTGGATTCCAAGGAGCCCACCGACGAGGAGCGGATCATTCGGTATGAAGACATGCGCTTGAACCTTGAGCGGATGGCGCGCGGCTATGACGGCGTGCCCGGTTCGACGAACGCGATCCGGATGCTCGCCAATTCACCCGTCTTCGCCGTAACCGATCGGGCCAAGCGGCGGAAGTGGGGCCTGCCGCCGACTCCCGAGGACTTTCCCGTGGTCGAACTGGTGGTCGGGACGAATACCGTCAGCGGGCACCTGATCGTCGAAGCCGAGCGCCGCGCGGACGGTTCCTATTACCGTCCCGGCGCGCAGATGCATAACAAGTTCGTGATCATCGACGATTACCGGGTCTTTACCACCAGCATGAATTTCACGCTGACGGATCTCTATGGGGACGAGGAGGAGAATCAGGCCAAGGGATGGTTGCGCGGCAATTCCAACAACGGGATCGAGATTCATTCGCCGGCCGTCGCCGCCATTTACCGCGAGGAATTCAACCAGATGTGGGGGGGCAAGGGCGAGGACTTCAACGCGGATCAGGCGCGGTTCAGCGGTCGCAAGCGCAGCGGTCGCGATCCCCACGAGGTGCAGGTGGGCGATCACCGGCTCAAGATCCTATTTTCGCCCGGCTATAACGTGATCGGACGGATCCGCGACATCGTGGAAAAGTACGCGCAGGAAAAGCTATACTTCGCCATTTTCGCGTGGTCGGATTACGAATTGGAGCGCATCGTCAAAATCAAGTGGGAAGGCGACGACGGTCACCTGCAAGGCGAGCGGACGGGGTTCATCGTGCGCGGCGTCTTCCAGTTCTGGGATGAATGGTGGTCGGCCTCCGCCAACATGACCGGCCGGAAGGTCGATGAGCCTTCCGTCAACAATCCGAACGTCAAGTGGAAGAACCGGCCGCCCGTGTATCGCGCGCGCGACCGGCGGCGTCTGCATCACAAGTACATGATCATCGATCCCGATACGGGTCACACGCCGGTTGTCGTCACCGGGTCCGCCAATTGGAGCAACAACGCCAACAGCATCAACGACGAGAACACGCTGTTCATCTTCAGCGACCGGATCGCCAACCAGTATCTGCAGGAATTCTATGCCCGGTACCGCCGCGCCGGCGGCCGGCTCGAATAACGAGCGCCATCATCGCCGCGAGGGACGCCGGACCGCCTGTCGCGACGGCAACCAGATCCTGTCTATCTC
>CAYRPR010000021.1:4305-12405 GCA_964425945.1 uncultured Verrucomicrobiota bacterium
CCAGTCGAAACGTCTCGGCCCGTCCATTGGCGATCATAAACCGCACCTGGGCGAGGCGTTCGCCGGGAAACACGGGCAGGTCGAGCGGATCACCCCGTCGTACCGGCTTCAGCGCGTCGAATGGGATCTCCACGGTTTCCCACTCGCCGGACGTTTCGAATTCCGTCTCGTAATAATGATGGGCATCCGGCTCGGCCTCGACGAGCAGGCGATACCGTTTGCCGTCGCCTTTGATCCGGGCCGCAATCGTGTCGAACGCCGACACATTGATCGGATTGATGTAGCACTGCAGGGAGGAAAACCCTCCGTCATTCTCCAGCGATACGGCGCCCTCGAAAACGCCGTGCCCTTCATCACTGATGTGGAACGTTCCCCGGGAAAGGCCGCCCATCACGCCGTCATCCTCGATGGACCATCCCCCGGGACCCGCCTCCACGGAGAAATCATAGATCACCCGGTCTTTGGAACCGATCGCCTCCGCCCACACCGACGCGCCGATGAGAAGCACGCCCCACTTCATCCCGAGCAAAAAGTTTTTCATGACCCCATGATACACCGGCCGGGCGGTAAGTCCACAGGGGCTGTCATCGCGATGAAGCGGCTCGACGGATGGATCAGGATGACCGGTCGACGATATGGTGGGCGATAGCGGCGAGGACTTCGGTTTGGCCCTTGACGCGCGACAAGGCGTCCACGGCTTCGTCCACCAGCACCCGCGCGCGCTTGCGCGATTCTTCCACACCATGCAGGGCGACGTAGGTCATCTTCTTCTTCGCCCGGTCGGTGCCGACCGGCTTGCCCAGTGTTTCCTCCGTGGCCGTGGCGTTCAGGATGTCGTCGGCGATCTGGAATGCGATGCCGATGTTGCATCCGTATAGCGTCAGGGCGTCGAACGACGGGGTATCGGCGGCGCCGGCGATGGCGCCGATACGGACGGCGGCGCGGATCAGCGTGGCGGTTTTGTGCAGGTGAATGAAGTCGATGCGTTCGGCCGTCGGTTCCGCGCCTTCGGCGGCGATATCCTCCACCTGCCCGGCGATCACACCCCGGTGACCGGCCGACTCGGCCATTTCGATGACGTACTGGGCGGGTAGAAACGGGGCGGGCGCTTCGGTGAGCGCGAGCCATTCAAAGGCCAGGGTCAATAGCGCATCGCCGGCCAGAATCGCGTTGGCTTCGCCGAACACGATATGCGATGTCGGTTTACCCCGGCGCAGGGCGTCGTCGTCCATGGCCGGCAGGTCGTCGTGGATCAGCGTATAGGTGTGCAGGGCCTCGATCCCGATGGCCTGCAACAGGACGCGATCGGGCGGGACGCCGAGCGCCTCGGCGGTGGCCACGCAGAGGATGGGGCGTAATCGCTTGCCGCCGGAGAAGACGCTGTACCGCATGGCTTTGTGAAGGGACTGCGGTCGCGTATCCTCCGCGGGCAGGTGCATTTCCAGCGCATTGTCCACCCAGCGCCGCTTCTCATCCAGATATACGCGCAAATCCAACATGCCAGAGAGAGTAGTCAAAGCCGTCCTGTGCGCAAGGATAAATCGGCCGCCATGGAGCAACGTTGAACCCAGTTCAGCCGGGGAGGTCTACTCAGGGCCGCCCGCCTCCGGAGGCGGGCTGATGGGTTGACAATAGGGACCTCCATTCACTATAGTCCGGCCCTTTGGATGGGATCAGTTTATGCCTACGTACGAATACGAATGCACCCGCTGCAACCACGTATTTGAGGTATTCCAGAGCATATCAGCCCCGCCTCGAAAACGTTGTCCCGAATGCCGGGGCAAGGTCGTACGCCGGATTGGAACCGGTGCCGGTTTGTTGTTCAAGGGTTCGGGTTTCTATATAACGGATTATCGAAGCGATAGTTACAAGAAATCATCGGAGTCGGACAAGAAGCACGGTTCCGGCCACAAGGAAGACACGGGCTCGGCCGGCAAGAAGGACGCGCCGGCCGCCGCGGCTTCCGGATCGAAAGCAAAGTGAAATCGCGGATTGTCTGCCATTCATGCGGCCACGCCAACGACCTCGGGCGGGTATTCTGCACGTCCTGCGGCGCGCGGCTGGATCTGTCGCGGATGAGCGCCAACCGCCTGCTCCATCGCGGCGTCTTGCGGGGCGGGGGCCTGTCGGCAATGCGGCTGGTCCGGCTGGTCGTCCTGGTGGCGTTGATGGCGTTGGTCGGGATGATGCTATGGCCGGTTGAGCCGGCGGGCGTGGTGGGCAGCGAAGCGGATGCGGGTGTATACTACGAGAAGACCCTGCATCTGGAAGAGTCCCTGCGCCGTCAGCGGCAGGTCCGGGTGGTCATCGAAGAATCCGAGATCAACGGGTATTTGCAGGCGTTGATGAAACATTCCGAGTCCCAGGGCGAACAGCCGTCGCGTACGCGCCTCGCGCCCAAGGACGTGAACGTGTCCTTTACAGCAGATCATTTTGTTGTACATATACTCGCGGGATGGGGCCCGGCACGATTGTCGTATGAACTGACCGGCCGGCCCGCGGATTTGTCGTCGACAGGATTTCGCATACAGGTGGACCGCTTGCGCGTGGGGCATGTCCCCATGCCGGTTGGCGTCAAGGACTGGCTGGCGCGGCGCCTGCTTGCCGTTTTCGACCGTCTGGAACGGGAGCGTTATATCCTGGACCGCGTAGGCAAGTTTGAGATGCGCGAGCATCGCATGCCCCTCTCGACCCCTTGACGCACGCACGTGCACCATGACCGGAACCGACAACTGAAGGAACGTGAATGAGAGACAAAAAGGAATTTCTAAACATCGTCAATGACATCTCCGGCAAACCGGTGGCGGATTACTCGCGCCTGATCGGCGATTTCGATTTCTCGCGGTATGTGCTCAAGGTCGGTCAGGTGCAGGTGGAGGATCTGTCGGCCCCCACGCTGTTCATCGTGCGCGTGCCGCAGATCATCGCGGGATTTCCCCCGCACCTGTTCAACACGCCGGTGCGCCGCACCGCGCTGGAGGACTATCTGACCCGCAAGATCGCCGTGCAGATCGAGGGGCTGACGCGCTATGACCGCGACGGCCTGTCGCGACGTCACCTGACCATCGCCGTGCCGGGACAGAAAATCCTGCCGCGCACCACGCTGCTGCTGACCGAGGAATACGTCGAGGCGCGCATTTATCTGAACCTGCCCGTTCGCCAGGGAACCATCCCCGGCGATCTCGTCCTCGATATCTTTTTCAATGAGTTGCCCGCCGTCGTCAACGGCGCCCTGATCTACTGCAATGTGAACACGGCGGAGCTCGATCAATTCGTCGACATCATGGAGGACGCCGACCAACTGCGCCAACTCCTGCCGACGCGCGGCCTCGTGGCGTTCGCCAACGAGGGCGCCCTGCTGGCGCGACTCGGCCAGACGGATTATCCGGACTACGAGAATGTGACGCCGCTGACCGTGGCGACGGAATTGCAGGTGGAGATGGAGGCGCCGAACACCGGGGCGATCAGGGGTCTCGGCATCCCGGGCGGCGTGACCCTGATCCTCGGCGACGCCTATTCGGGCCGCATCGCGCTGATGCGCGCGCTGGCCGCCGGCATCTACAACCATATCCCGGGTGACGGGCGCGATTTCGTGATCACGGTGCCGGACGCCGTGCATATCTCCTCGGAACCGGGACGCAGTGTGCAGAAGACGGACGTCAGCCTGTTCGTGCAGGCCATGAACGGCGCGGACTTCCATGAGTACACGGCGGCGGAAGCCGATCCGTTTACGGCGCAAGCCTCGGCCACCGTCGAAGCGCTCGAAGTGGGCGCGCGCGTCCTGTTGTTTGACGAAGCCGCGTCGTCGGCGTCGTTTCTGACGCGCGACGCGCGACTGGACAAACTGATGCCGGACGCCGGCAAGCGCCTGATCCCGCTGGCCGCTCGCGCGCGCCAACTCGTCGATGATCTCGGCGTATCCATCGTCGTGGCCGGCGCGTCCTCGGTTGCGGAATTCATTCCGATTGCCGATACGGTCCTGCGCATCGACAACTATCGGGTCATTGACATCACCCGTGAAGCCAAGGCGATGGACATGGCGGGCCTTCACGCCGACGGCGACTCGGCGCAGATTACCGCGCTCGTCGAGCGCAACCGGTGGGTTGTTCCCAGCAGCATCGACTCCAGTCAGGGCGCGCAGGACCTGGCCATCAAGGCGCTCGATATCAATCTGCTCAAGTTCGGCCGGTCCACCATCGAACTGCGCGATATCAGCCAGTTGGCCGATGTGCATCAGACCGAAACCATCGGGCTCATTCTCTACTACGCCAAACTGCGCTACATGGACGAGGGGCGGCCGATCCGCGAAGTGCTCGACCTGATCGACCGCGACTTGAGCACCGAAGGATTGGAATGCCTGTCCCGCGATCTGCGCGGCGATCTGGCGCGCCCGCGCCGCTACGAAATAGCCGCGGCGATGAACCGGCTCGACACCCTGCGCATCTCGCATATCGAATAAAGCCCATGCGCCTGGTGATCCAGCGCGTGAACCGGGCATCCGTCACCGTCGGTGGAGCCCGTGTCGCCGAGATCGGGCCTGGCGCGCTGGTGCTGGCCGGCGTCGCGCGCGGCGATACCATGCACGATGCGCGGCATCTGGCGCGCAAGACGGCCCGGCTCCGAATATTCAATGACGCCGACGGCCGCTTGAATTCATCGATCGAATCCGCCGGGGGCTCGTTCCTCGTGGTAAGCCAGTTCACGCTGTACGGTGATTGCCGGAAAGGAAATCGGCCCAGTTACATCGAGGCGGCGGAGCCGGCGGAAGGGCGCGCCCTGTTCGACGAGTATGTGCGTCAACTGGCGGCCACGGGCCACCCGGTCCAGACCGGACGTTTCCAGGAATACATGCAGGTCGAGTTGGAGAACGATGGACCCGTCACCCTCATTCTCGAAAGCCGCGGGCGCGCGCATGATTGATCGGCGCTCCTGGATAGGCCTGTTGCTCGCCATCGCCATGGTGTGGACCCTCGCGAGAGCGGATGAGGAAGTGCCCCGCGGCACGCCGTATGCCACCAGCCAGTCGGGACGCGTGGTCGTGTACGGGCTGTCCTCGGAGGAGAGCCTCGCATGGGCCGTCTGGTCCGAGGAGGTTCTGGAGCGGATGACGCAATGGATGGGCGCCGCGCCGCCATTCAGCCAGGACGGCATACTCCGCGTCCACCTGGAAGAGCATCCCGCACATCTCCACGGCGAGGTGCTTGTATCTCAGAAGATCGTCGGCGGATACCTGGCCCAGGAAATGGTCCTGTCCAATCCCGATGCGCTGGACCCGGAGGACGCGCTCGAGGCGCTGAGCCGATTGCTGTTGAACCGCTATCTGGTCGAGGTGCGTCCACAGGGATCGACGCAGCTGTTGCAGGCGTCGCCCTGGCTGGGCGCGGGCGTGGCCCAGAACCTGTATCCGGAACTCAAAACGCGCAACAGCCGCGTCATGGTATCGATGTGGCGTGAAGGACAACGTCCGACGTGGGAAGACCTGCTCCAGGTGGGCCGGGACCGACCGCCGTTGAGGGAGGAACGGGCGGCCTGCGGAATGGCCGTTCAGTGGTTGTATGCCGTGGGGCGCGGACCCGAGTGGATCCGGGAGGCTGTCCGGCGCGAAGCGGCCGGACAGCGCGTCACGCCGGAGTGGCTGGTCGCCCGACAGCCGGAACTCAGTTCGGTGCGGGATATGGAAATCGCCTTCGACCTCTGGATGGCGGAACAGACCCGCGTGCGGCACCCCGATGGCGTCGTCGCGCCACACGGCATCGAGGATCTGGAGCGGGCCTTGGTCATCGAGGGGGACCGCCTTGGCGCTTTTTTCAGGGGGGTCCTGCCCGAACGTCTGTCCCTGGAGGACCTGGTCGCCATGCGGTACGAGCCGTGGATGCCGCAACTGGCCGCCATGATGGAATGGCGCGTGCGTGCGCTCGGGATCGGTCAAGCCCCTGGGTACCGGCAGGTGACGGAGCAGTTCGGCGATTTTTTCAGCGCGCTGGCCGTCGCACACCGGGTCAAGCCGCGATGGTGGAGCCGTGAGCACCTGCGTGTGGAACAGGAACTTTGGATACGATTGGCCGAGGCCCGTGCCGGCCTCCGGCGCCTGACCCTCGAGGCCTTGACGAATCTGGATGCCTTCTGACCCGCGCATGCGCCAAGCTTGACTGCACCCGCGCGCCGTGTACCCTCGTTTGCGGTTAACGATGAAGAAAAAACACAAAACGACAGTGGGTCGGATTGACGCCGATGTGTTGAGCTATACGGCCGGACGGGATATTGAACTCGATCACTATCTCATCGAATCCGACTGTATCGGCGCCGCCGCGCATGTCGTGATGCTGTCCAGACTTCCGGTCAAGCCGCCGCTGTTCGGCGCGAAGGACGTGTCGCGGATTATCGCCGAACTGGTCAACATCATCCGGTCGGCGCGACGGGGACAGTTCCGGATCACGCTGGAGGATCAGGACGTGCATCTGGCGATCGAGCGGACGCTCACAGGGAAGCTGGGCGATCTGGGCAAGCGGATTCATACCGCCCGGAGCCGGAACGACCAGGTGGCCGTTGACCTGCGGCTGATGGCGAAAGTCGATTTGCTGAACATCCTGGAAGCCGCCGCGCACCTGGCGGAACGGTTGCTGGCCATGGCGCGAACGCACGAGAAGGTCCCGATGGTCGGCCGGACGCATATGCAGACGGCAATGCCGTCGTCCGTGGGGTTGTGGGCCTCGGCCCATGCGGAGAGCCTGCTGGACGATTGCGCGCTCTTGATCTCGGCGTACGATTTGAACGATCAGTGCCCGTTGGGCTCGGCGGCCGGTTACGGCGTGCCCGCGCCGATTGACCGGCAACGGGTGTCCGATCTCCTCGGTTTCGCCCGGCCCTGTCACAACGTGCTCTATGCCGGAAACGCGCGGGGCAAGATCGAGTCGATCATCCTGAGTGCGTTGAGTCAGGTGATGTTGACCGTGTCAAGGATGGCGCAGGACCTGATGTTGTTCACCATGCCCGAGTTCCGGTACTTCACATTGCCGCCCGAATTCTGCACCGGGAGCAGTATCATGCCGCAAAAGAGGAATCCGGACGTGCTCGAACTGGTCCGCGCCAAGGCGACGCGGGTCATGACCGACGCCCTGTGCGTGTATGATATAGTGAAGAGTTCGCCGTCCGGTTACAACCGGGACTTGCAGGAAACGAAGGAACCCTTCCTCAACGGCCTGCAGCTTACCGGCGCGACGTTGCGCGTACTGGCGCGGCTGGTTGAGGGACTGAAGGTGAACCAGCAGGCTTTGCTGGATGGATTCACGCCGGACGTGTTTGCGACGGACCGGGCGCTGGAACTCGTCTTCGACGGTATGCCATTCCGGGACGCCTATCATCACGTGAAAGAGCACCTGGATGAACTGAAGCAGATCGATCCGCACGAGGCGGTCGCGCGGAAGAAGCATCTCGGCGCGCCGATGGGTCTCGATTTCACATTCTACGACGACCGGATTCACGCCGTTCAACAACTCGTCGCCGAAGACCGGAGCGCCTTCCACAAGGCCGTATCCAAACTCCTCGACGTGTCGTATCCCGAACTGGCATAGCGTCGCGCACACCCTTCGGACGCCGTTCGATACATCTTCTCGATCATCACCCTGTCAAAATCAATGACGATCGGCGTGAATAATGACAGGTTGAATAGACTGAGATGGCCCGGCGGCGCGTGGTTCGGAACGGCGTTTATGCGGCGGAATACTGCGAGGTAAACGCGATCAGGCTTTCCAGCTTCAACATCGCCGCGCCCGAATCGATCGACTGTTCCGCCTGCTTGAGGGCCGACGGGAAATCCGGCGCCCGATTGCCGGCCATGATCGCCGCGGCGGAATTCAACAGGACAATATCGCGATGCGGGCCTTTTCCGCCCGACAACACCGACCGAAGGATCCGGGCATTCTCAGCCGGCTCGCCGCCCTGCAGATCACGTGGCTTGGCCGGTTTCATGCCGAAATCGCCCGGCCAGATCTCGTACGACTCGATCTTGCCGTCCTTGATCTCCGCGATGCGGGTGGCCTGCGTGGTCGTGATCTCGTCGAGGCCGTCCAGACCGTGTACGACGAACAGGTGATCCGAACC
>CAYRPR010000022.1:0-6119 GCA_964425945.1 uncultured Verrucomicrobiota bacterium
AGCAACGCCGTCTGCGTCGCGTAGAATCGCGCCATGGTTTCGGCGTCGGGCGGGTGAGCGAATGCATAGGCGGTATTCGGCGGTTTCTGTTCGAGGGGATCGGTCCGCCAGCCGGTCTCGCTGATATAGACCGGTCCGCCCTGCATATCGTAGTGCCACCGCGTCTCGTAGATCAGTTTGCATAAAGAGACCGGGTCGACCTCGTAGTCCTGCATCTTGTTGTAATGGACCGGCGACATGAAGGCGATGCCCCACTCCATCGGCGGATTGGTTTCGGGCAGGACCTCCGGATGTTCGGTGGTCGGCGTGATCAGGAGCCCGGGGATCTCCGCCTGCAGGGCGGCGGAGAGTTCGGCGAGGAAATCCTGCGCGGTCCATAGCGTGTACAGATACAGGTCCACCCGCGCCGGATGATTCGTCAGCGGCTGTACCACGCCGCCGCGCATCAAGGATCCGTCGTTCAGTATCGCGCGGAACGACGTATAGCGCGTGCCCCGCGTCGCGTTGAATCGCTCAATCGTGCCGTATTGGTCTTTGAGCCAGACCGGCAGGTACT
This sequence comes from uncultured Verrucomicrobiota bacterium, assembly GCA_964425945.1. GTDB lineage: Bacteria > Verrucomicrobiota > Kiritimatiellia > SLAD01 > SLAD01 > CAYRPR01. The sequence continues at coordinate 557 of CAYRPR010000022.1, forward strand.
TCACGCCGTGGGGCCGGAGTTTGGGTTGGTCCACGCGATGCCGGCCGGACCAGTCGAGCGGGAACAACCACCGATGATCCATATCCACGGCGAGCACGCTCGGATGATCCCGGATCTGGTCGAGGAACGTGCGGTAATGGTCTGCGGCCTGCATGCGGAACGTCGGATCCATATAGTCGGGATACTCCTTCAGGTCGCTCGGGAAATCGGGCAAGGAGTAGTACGAGGTCCGGAAATAGACGGCCAGCTCGTTCGCATCGCACCAATCGAGCATTTCCGGGATGAGCTGATCGCCGTACAGGTTGAGCGTGTTGAAGCCGAGGTCTTTGATGCGCTGGAGTTCGTTGGTGAGCCGGGCGACGGTCAGCCGGCCGCTGTTCGGGCCCCGTTCCGGCCCATAAGCCCAGACCATGCCGATGGACTTGAAGGGCGCGCCGTCCGGCGCGATCAGGCACGGCCTTCCGTTGACCGTTTGCACGGAGAACCGGGTGCCGGCGGTCCATTCCGCATCAGCGGCCCCCGCCGCCAACAGGATCAGACCCGTGATAATCCCTCTTGCATTCATAGTATGTAAGCGCTTACATTACAGGCGATGAAGGTCCGAAGCAAGTGTTTTTTTCGGGTATTTGCGGCCGGGCGAACGGATCGAAAATAGGCCTTTACACCGGGCAGGAAATCGCATAAATTGCCAATTGTAATCGGTTACATGGGTACTTTCATATGAAAAGCGGCGCACAACAACACGGCGGAGCGGCGCGCGGATTCCTGTCCGCGCTGGCCGCCGGTCTCCTGGGCTGGACGGCCGGCTGTTCGCATCAGCCGGCCGAATATACCGACGACGGGCGTGTCATCGTCCGGTACTGGGAGAAATGGACCGGGTTCGAGGGCGATGCGATGCGGGCGATCGTCGATGATTTCAACGCGTCCCAGGATCGCATCCACGTGGACATGCTGACGGTCAGCCAGATCGATCACAAGCTGATGCTGGCCACGTCCGGAGGCAACCCGCCCGACGTGTCCGGCCTGTGGTCCCACTCCGTCAATGTCTACGCGGAGAAGGGCGCGCTGACGCCGCTGAACAGCCTGCTGGCCGAGGCGGGCATCACCCGCGACGATTACATCCCCGTCTTCTGGAACCTGTGCGAACATCGCGGATTCATGTGGGCCCTCCCCTCCACGCCCGCGACGATGGCCCTCCACTGGAACAAACGGCTCTTCCGCGAAGCCGGCCTCGATCCGGACCGCCCGCCGCGCAGTATCGAGGAACTGGACCGAATGAACGAACAGCTCACCGTCGTACGGCTCCAGCGCAACGGCCGCGGCATGACCGCGCCCTACGCGGAGTTGACCGATGAAGAACGGGCCGCGAAGCAGTTCGAGATCGTGCGCATCGGACATGTGCCGACGGAACCCGGCTGGTGGACGCCCATGTGGGGATTCTGGTTCGGTGGCGAACTGTGGGACGGCGATCGCGCCATCACCACGACGGCGCCGGAGCATATCGCCGCGTTCACCTGGTTCCAGCATTACCCCGAAAAATACGGCCTGGACAACCTGCGCAAGTTCGGCGCGTCGCTCGGCACCTTTTCCTCGCCGCAGAACGCGTTCCTGACGGAGCAGGTGGCGATGGTGCTGCAGGGGGTCTGGATGTACAACTTCATCGACAAATTCGCGCCGCACATCGAGTGGGGCGTCGCGCCCTTTCCCCCCAGCGATCCCAACCGCGCCGACGCCGTCACGATCGTCGAATGCGATGTGCTGGTGATCCCGCGCGGCGCGCGGCGCGTGAACGAGGCGTTCGAATTCATCCGCTACGTCAATTCCCAGCCGGCCATGGAGAAGCTTGTGCTCGGCCAGCGCAAATTCAGCCCGCTGGCGGAGACCTCGCCCGGCTTCGTGGAACAGCATCCGAACCCGTTCATCCAGGTCTTTATGGACCTGGCGCGCAGTCCGGGCGCGCGGTACGAACCGCGCCTGACGGTCTGGAACGAATATCGCAGCGAACTGGTGATCGCGGCCGACCGGATTTTCTCCCTGCGCGTTTCACCGGAGGACGCCCTGCGCGAAGTCAAGGAGCGCGTGCAGTGGAAATACGACCGGGTATTGCGCCGCTGGGATATCATCCGCGAGGCCCGCATGGAGGAATGGAGGGCGTATGACCCGCGGTGAATGGCGCAGTCTGTCTATCGGCCTCGGCTTCATCAGCCCGTGGATCGCGGGTTTGGTGTTGCTGACGCTGTATCCGGTCGTGGCGACGATCTACTATTCGTTCTGCGATTACGACGTGCTGTCGAAGCCGGTCTGGATCGGCGCGCTGAATTATCGGGATATGTTCACCGACAGCGTGTTCTGGCAGTCGCTGTATAACACCCTCTATTACGCCGCGTTCGCGATCCCGCTCGGCCTGCTGATCTCCGTCATGGTGGCCGTCATGCTGAACCAGCAGATTCGCGGACGGCCGATCTACCGCACCATCTACTTCCTCCCCTCCATGGTGCCGGTCGTGGCCGTGGCGATGATCTGGCTGTGGATATTCAACGGGCGGTTCGGCCTGCTGAACTACGGATTGAACCTGATCGGCCTGGACGGGCCGAATTGGCTGGCCGACGAGCGATGGACCAAACCCGCGCTGATCATCATGTCGTTCTGGGGCATCGGCGGCTCGATGGTGATCTGTCTGGCCGCCCTGCAGGACGTGCCGCGCCAGCTGTACGAATCCGCGGATATCGACGGCGCCAACGCGTGGCACCGGCTCCTGCATATCACCCTGCCGATGATCTCGCCCGTACTCTACTTCAACCTGATCATGGGCATTATCGGCTCCCTGCAGGTGTTCGCCCAGCCCTACATCATGATGGGCGGCGGCGGACCGAACCGGTCGGCCCTGTTCTACGCCGTGTACCTCTACGAAAACGCGTTCACCTACAACCAGATGGGCTACGCCTGCGCCATGGCCTGGGTGCTGTTCCTGATCATCCTGTTCCTGACCTGGGCGGCGACCAAGGCGACGCGCAAACGAATCTACTATGCGGGGGAATGAAATGAGGAAAATCCGAAATCCGAATATCGAAATTCGAAACAAACGAGGACAGTCGGATGTTTCGAAAATTTGGATTCCCAAGTTTCGATATTGTTTCGGATTTCGAATTTCGAATCTGGCAGAGCCATAAAATGATCGCTTCATTCATAAAGAAATTTCTCCTCTATGCCCTGATCATCGTCGGCTCGCTGACATTCATCACGCCGCTCGTCTGGATGATCTCCACGGCGTTGAAACCCGTCGAGCAGACCATGACCATGCCGCCACAGTGGCTGCCCTACCAGTATCACGCGGAAATCGAGGGCGAGCGCGTCCCCGTTCGCCTCGGCCCGGAAATCGACGTGGAGGGGGTCACCTGGCGCCGCGCGTTTCCGGAGGATGGCGTCGAATCGGTGCTGGTGCAACCCGGGACGCTCAGCCGGACGGTATCGCCGCGGTGGAGCAACTTCCGCGAAGCCATCCGCTCGATGAAATTTTTCCCGCAATACCTGAAGAACACGCTCGTGCTGTGCCTGTTGACGGTGATCGGCACGGTCTGTTCCAGCGCGCTGGCGGCGTATGGTTTTTCCCGCGTGGACTGGCGCGGGCGCGATGTCCTGTTCATCGTCGCGCTGGCGACGATGATGATCCCCTTCCCCGTCATCATGGTGCCGCTCTACGCCCTCTTCCAGTCGTGGGGCTGGATCGGCACGCTGCGCCCCCTCTGGGTGCCGACGTTCTTCGCCGGGGCGTTCAACATCTTCCTCCTGCGCCAGTTCTTCATGACGATCCCGAAGGACCTGTCCGACGCGGCGCGCATCGACGGATGCGGGGAGTTCCGCATCTTCATGCAGATCATTCTTCCGCTGTGCAAACCGGCCCTGCTCGTCGTGGGTCTGTTCCAGTTCATGGCGACCTGGAACGACTTCCTCGGCCCGTTGATCTACCTCACCAACCAGGAGGATTTCACGCTCGCGCTCGGACTCCAGTTCTTCCAGAGCCAGCACGGCGGCACCGAATGGCATTATCTGATGGCGGCCAGTCTGCTCGTGCTGTTGCCGGTCATCGTGCTGTTCTTCTTCACGCAGAAGAGCTTCATCGAGGGGATTTCAATGACAGGAGTCAAGGGGTGAACCATGAATAAAGTGAACGGCAAACAGAAAAACTGGATTGAAGATACGTTGGCGGGTTTGAGCGTCGAGGAGCGCATGGCACAACTTCTCCTGCCCATGTGTGCGGATGAAGCCGCCGTGCAGACGCTGCTGGACCTGATGCCGGCCGTCCCGATCGGCGGCGTATTCGTCGTGGGCGCGGACATGGACACGCATCGATCGCGATTGGAGCGCCTGCAGGCGCGCAGTCGGGTGCCGCTGGTCATCGCCGCCGATCTCGAAGCCGGCGCCGGCAATGTGGTGCAGGGATCGACGACGTTCCCCGACCTGTTGGCGCTGGCCGCCGTGGACGATGAGCGGCTCGCCTACAGCATGGGCAAGGCCGCCGCGATCCAGGGACGGGCCGCCGGCATTCACTGGACGTTCGCACCGGTGGTGGACATCAACCGCCATCCCGACAATCCGATCACCAACACGCGATCGCTGGGCGACGATCCCGACCGTATCATTCGCATGGCCGGTGCGCTGGTGCGGGGCATGCAGGATCACGGACTGGCCGCCTGCCCCAAGCATTTTCCCGGCGACGGCATGGATGACATCGACCAGCACATCGCGACATCGGTCAACTCGCTGAGCATCGAGGACTGGCTTCGCCAGTCCGGTCGCGTGTTCAAGGCGATGTACGATGACGCCGGCGCGTGGAGCACCATGATCGGCCATATCGCCTTCCCGGCCTGGGATCCGACCATCGACGAGCGCGGCGCATTCTGCCCGGGAACCGTCAACCGGAAGATCGTCACGGAACTGTTGCGCGACCATCTGGGATTCCAGGGGCTGATCGTCACCGACGACATGAACATGGGCGGCGTCGCGGGTTATATGAACCGCCGCGGACGCATCGCGGCCAGCGTGGCGGCCGGGTGCGACATGGTCCTCTTCCCGCGCCTTCCGGAGGATTTTCATACGCTGATGCAGGCCGTCGAAGACGGTCTGCTGTCGCAACGGCGCATCGACGAGGCCGCGCGGCGCGTACTGGCCTTCAAGGCCCGATTGCAGTTGAACCAGGAGTTGTTCGGACCGGAACCGGATCGCCGCGACGTGGACAAGTTCCGCTCGGCCAGCCGCGAAATCGCCGAACGGGCCATCCATCTGGTGCGCGATGTTCACGCCCAGCTCCCGGTGCGCGACCTGAAAGCCGGCGCGCGGGTATTGACCGTCACCCTCTCCAACGAGGGCGTCGATCTCCCGATCGTGAACGAGGAATTGAAGTCCCGCGGCTATCAGGTGGATCACCTGCTGAATCCGGAGAACTGGACGTTCCACGACCTGGCGAGGGAATATGACGCGGTGTTCCTGAATTTCACGCACAAGGCCGGATGGGCCATCGGATCCGTTCGGTCGGTCGGCGTGCAGAACCGCATGTTCATGCACG
>CAYRPR010000022.1:6129-12295 GCA_964425945.1 uncultured Verrucomicrobiota bacterium
CGTCGTTCGGATCGCCCTATCACCTGCGTACGTTCAGCACGTTCCCGAACTACATCAACGTCCATTCGGCCGGACCGGAAAGCCAGCGGGCGGCCGTGGCGGCGTGGTTCGGCGAGATCGCGATGCGGCATGACGGCCCGGTCGGGGACCTCGTGCGCGACTACCAAATCGATGAAGCGGAATTGATCGTGTGATGGATATCTGACGGCGATAATTAAAGAGGAATATACGAATGAAGAAGGACAGTAAGTTATTCAAAACCGAATATGGCTTTTTTGATGCCGACACGTCGGAATATGTCATCACACGGCCTGACACGCCCAAACCGTGGGTCAATGTGATCTGTCCCGGCGATTACGGGTTGACGATTTCGCAGACGGGCGGCGGCTATTCCTGGCGTACGCACGCCGGCTTGAACCGCATCACCCGGTGGGATCAGGACCTCATCAGCGACAGTTGCGGCAAGTACCTGTATCTGCGCGACGACAAGAGCGGCGCGTACTGGTCAGCCGGCTGGAAACCGGTCTGCCGGGAACCCGATTTCTACGAATGCCGGCACGGATTCGGCTACACCACCATCACCTCGGAGAACGAAGGCATCCGCTCGGAATGGACGCTGTTCGTGCCACATGACGCGCCGGTGGAAATCTGGACGCTCAAAGTAACCAACCGGACGCGACGCGCCCGCTCGCTCTCCGCATGGACCTATATGGAATGGTGTCTCGGCGAAGCGCCGGACAGCCACCGCGAATTTCACAAGACCTTCATCGAAACCGAACGCAGCAAGGATAAGAAGACGCTGTTGGCGACCAAGCGGCTGTGGACGCTGTCGAACGCCAAGGGCCAGCACTGGAACCGGTCCTGGGATTATGTGGCCTGGCACGGAGCGGGAACCGGAATCAAGGCCATGTCGGGCAGCAAGGAAGCGTTCATCGGCCAGTACGGCACGGTGGCGAATCCGCGCGCACTGGAGAAAGGCAACTACCTGGGCGACACAACGGGCAAATGGGACGACGGCGCCGGGAGCATCGCCTGTCGGGTGTCGCTGAAGCCCGGCCAAAGCAAGACGTTAGTCTGGACCGTCGGGTGCGCGGACAATCGACGCGAGGCGCTCGCGTTATCCAAGCGGTACCAGACAACGGCGGCCGCCGACGAGGCGCTCAAGGCCGCGCGCGAATTCTGGACGCAGTGGATGGACGCCTCGCGCGTGTCCACGCCGGACGACGGCTTCAACCTGATGGCCGATCGCTGGTTGAAGTATCAGGCGTTGTCCTCGCGTATCTGGGGCCGTACCGCCTACTATCAAACCGGCGGCGCGTACGGGTACCGCGACCAGTTGCAGGACAGCCAACTGTTTCTCCATCTGCGCCCGGACTATACGAAACGGCAGATTCTCCTGCACGCCAGTCGACAATATGAAACGGGCATCGTCCAGCACTGGTGGCATCCGTTGTCGGACAAGGGATTGAAGTCGGATTACTCCGACGATCTGATCTGGCTGCCGTTTGTCACGGTGAATTACCTCAAGGAAACGGGCGATTTCAGCATCCTGCATGAACAGCGCCCGTACCTTGACACCGACGGATCGCCTACGACCTATACGGGCTCGCTCTACGAGCACTGTTGCCGCGCGATACAGGCCGCGCTGAACAATCGGAACCATCGCGGCCTGCCGCTGATCGGTGTCGGCGACTGGAACGACGGTTTGTCCGCGGCGGGCTGGGACGGCAAGGGCGAAAGCGTGTGGGTCGCTCAGTTCCTGTACGGCGTAATGAAGGAATTCGCCGTCGCCATCGAGCGCGCCATCGCCGCGCATGTATTGTCCGTCACGGAACGCGAGCGCATCGTTCATTACCGGGCGGAATGCGACAACCTCATGGAAGCCGTCAATGCGCTCGGCTGGGACGGCAAATGGTACTGGGCCGCCAGTTGTGATGACGGCACACGGCTCGGCAGTCACAAGTCGAAGGAGTGCCAGATCCATCTGAATCCGCAGACTTGGGCCATCCTGAACGACATGGTCCCGGAGGCGAGAAAGAAGCCTCTGCTCCAAGCCGTCGAAAGGATGTTATACCGGGATTACGGTCCGCTGGTTCTGTATCCTGCGTATCAGACGCCGGATGAACGCGTGGGCTATCTGACGCGCTATGCCGCGGGCGTACGCGAGAACGGCGGACTCTACACCCATGCGGGCGTCTGGGCTGTCCAGATGGAATGCTATCTGAAGCGGCAGGACAAGGCGTGGGATCTGATGAAGAGTTTCTGTCCCGTCTATCGAGGCATGAAACCGGATCTGTATCAATGCGAACCCTATGTCACGCCGGGTAATGTGGATGGACCCGACTCGCCGCTCTTCGGACGCGGCGGATGGACCTGGTACACGGGCTCGGCCGCCTGGCTGTACCGGATCATGACCGAATGGATTCTCGGCGTGCGGCCGGACTGGGACGGCTTGGTGATAGACCCCTGTATCCCTACGTCATGGAAGGAATTCAGCATCCAGCGGCTCTACCGCGGCCACACCTTCCACATCACCGTGGAGAAGAAATCGCCCAAGGCGACGGAAGTGGAATCCATGACCGTGGACGGCAAACCGGTCGAAGGCTGCACCCTGTTTGCGCAAGGCGAAAACAAAGTTCATCAAGTCCGCGTAGTGCTGAAGTAGATTCGGCGATTCGCGGCCTCGTCTCGTAGCCGGAGTCATAACAAAAGGCTACTCTCACACTTTGCAAGGTGTGAGAGTAGGCGAACGGGGGTAGAATATCGGGAGAATCCCACAGGCGGTCCGATCCCATCGTATGTCGGATTGATTTTTCGCCCCCCACCCTCTATGTATGACGGTCATGCAACGCGCGCTGAAATGGGCTCATGGAATTGACACGCTGAACGGATGGCTGGGCCGCCTGCTCTGCTGGCTCACGCTGGCCATGGTCCTGATCGGCGCCTATAACGCCATCGCCCGCTATCTCGGACGCTCGCTGGGCCTGAACCTGAGTTCCAATGCCTACCTCGAATTCCAGTGGTACCTCTTCAGCATCCTGTTCCTGCTCGGTTCGGCCTACACGCTACGCCAGAACGCGCATGTGCGCGTGGATGTGTTGTTCGGGCGCCTATCGGAACGCGCGCAGGCCTGGGTCAATCTGGCGGGGACCATCTTGTTCCTGATCCCTTTCTGCGTCGTGATGCTCTGGGTCTCCTGGCCGCCGGTCCGCAACTCGTGGCAGATCCTTGAGATGTCGCCCGATCCCGGCGGCCTGCCGCGATACCCGATCAAGACCGTCATCCCGATCGCGTTCCTGCTCATCCTCGCGCAGGGGATTTCCGAACTGATCAAGCATATCGCGTTCCTGCGCGGCATCACGCGCGAGGATATTCCGCACTACCAGAGGGTCGAGCAATGATCGAACACTGGCTCGCCCCGATCATGCTGATCGCCCTCCTGTTCTGCATCTTTTCCGGCTATCCGGTTGCCTTTTCACTCGGCGGCATTGCCCTGGTCTTCGCCTTCGGCGGCGTTGAACTCGGCTACTTCGACTGGCATCTGCTGTTCGCTCTACCCGAACGGCTCTTCGGCATCATGTCGAACTCCATCCTGCTGGCCGTCCCCTATTTCATCTTCATGGGCACGATGCTGGAGAAGACGCGACTGGCCGAAGACTTGCTGAAAACCATCGGCATGCTGTTCGGACCGGTCCGAGGCGGCCTGGCGCTGGCCGTGGTCTTGGTCGGCACGCTCCTCGCCGCGGCGACCGGCGTGATCGGCGCGTCCGTGGTGGCGATGGGCCTGATTTCCCTCCCCATCATGATGAAGTACGGCTATTCCAAGGGTCTTTCCACCGGCATCATCGCCGCCTCGGGCACGCTGGGTCAGATCATCCCGCCGAGCGTGGTGCTGGTCGTGCTCGCCGATCAGCTGGGCGTATCCGTCGGCGACCTGTTCATCGGATCGCTGACGCCGGGCCTGATGCTGGCCGGCGCCTACGCGGTCTATGCCTTCGGCGTCGCGGTTATCCATCCGCGTAGCGCCCCCGCCCTGCCGCACGAGGTGCGCAACATTTCAACCCGCGCGCTGGTCCGCCAAGTAGCTTTCGTAATGGTCCCGCCGCTCGTACTGATTCTCGTCGTGCTCGGAAGCATCTTCGCGGGCATCGCCACGCCCACGGAGGCCGGCGCGCTGGGTTCGGTCGGCGCGATCCTGATCGCGATGTCAGCCCGCCGTTTCTCCATGTCCGCGCTGACGCAAGCGCTCGAATCCACGTTGCGCCTTACCGCGATGGTGATGCTGTTGTTGATCGGTTCCACCGCGTTCGCGCTGGTGTTCCGCGGCCTGGACGGAGATATCTGGATTCAGGATATCCTGACGAATCTACCCGGCGGAGCGATCGGGTTGATCATCGTCGCCAACCTGACGATCTTCACGCTCGGCTTCTTCATCGACTTCTTCGAGATCGCGTTTATCGTCGTGCCCCTGCTCGCGCCCGCGTTTCACGCCATGGGCATCGATCTCGTGTGGGTCGGGGTGATGATCGGCATGAACCTGCAGACCTCGTTCCTGACGCCGCCGTTCGGCTTTGCGCTGTTCTACCTGCGCGGCGTGACACCGAAGGAGATCCGCACGATGGACATGTACCGCGGCGTCATCCCATTCATCCTCATCCAGCTCCTCGGCCTGCTTGCCATCATCCTCTTCCCCGAAATCGTGACCTGGCTGTTGTGAACCAGGACCCGCGGGCGTTTCGTGAGAATCTCCTTCCCTTCCGTGTCAATCCGTGTTCATCTGTGGCTCACTCATTTCCTTTCTCTCTTCGCGATCATGGCGCTCTTTGCGGTAAATTCCGGGGCGGATCCGATACGGCCTTGCGCAAGCCCCACCCGATTCCGTAGTATGCCCGGCATCTTACCGTCCGTGGAGGATCATGAATCTGCGCAGGGATATGTTGATTCTGCTGGCGTTACTGGCCGGCGTGCTGGCCTTTCACGTGAGCTTCAAGAAGCAGCCGGATGAAAAGGAATTGCGCAGTTTCCGCCGCATGTTCGCGATGCAGAAGGGCTACGAGAACCACTGGGCGCCCGATTTCGAGATCACGCTGCTTAACGGCGAGTCTTTCCGGTTGTCCGATCATCTGGGCGGAAACGTCGTGGTGTTGAACTTCTGGGCGACCTGGTGCGGGCCCTGCCGGAAGGAAATGCCGGAGCTGGTGTACTTCGTCGAACAGCACGCCGGCCAACCGGTCGTCTTCGTCGCCATCAACGTCGGCGAACCGGCCGAGGCGGTGGATCGGTATATGCGCTCCGAGGAATTCACCTTCACCGTCGGACTGGACATCGATAGCGAGGTGGCTAATCAGTACCGCATACGGGGACTGCCCACCACCGTCATCATCAGCCCCGATGGACGAATCCGCCTCTACGAGAGCGGCGCCATCGATAATGCCGATGTTACGCTCACTCCGGTCGTGTCCACCTATCTGCACCTGATAAAGGACGGTCGGACGATGCCCGTGACCTCCTACTTCCAGCAGGCGCCGAAGCAACTGCCGGAAAGGAAACACTTTGATGACGAGGAAAGGAAGGCGGATGATGAGGTCACTTTCGTCCCCCTGCCTTCCGAACCCGATCAGGCCGATGAGGCGCAGGAGGAGGACGCCGGTGAAGATCATTGAGGCGATCGATCTCAAAGTCCGATTCCGTCGCGGCATCCGCCGCCGCTATATTCACGCCGTCGACGGTGTAACACTTGACGTCAACGAAGGAGACATTTTCGGCCTGCTCGGGCCCAACGGCGCCGGCAAGTCGAGCGCCATGCACAGTTTCCTCGGCCTGCTGCAACCCGACGGCGGCGAGGTCCGCGTGTTCGGACAGCGGCCGCATCCCGGCACGCATCTTTTTGACGACATTGTTTACCTCCCCGAAGAGCCGCACTATCATCCCTACCTGACCGTGCTCGAGGCGGTGCGCTACTATGCCCGCCTGCATCTCCGCCCGATTGCGGACGCGACGATACGCGACGCGCTGGACCGCCTGGGTCTCGGCGAATTCCCGGATCTCCGACTCTCCAAGTGCTCGAAAGGCATGAAGCAGAAGGTCGGTCTGGCCGCCTGCATGCTGTTCACTCCGCGCATCCTGTTTCTGGACGAACCGACCCGCGGACTGGATCCGATGACCG
>CAYRPR010000023.1:0-12272 GCA_964425945.1 uncultured Verrucomicrobiota bacterium
TGGTTGAGAATCCGCGATTTGCCAATCCCGCTACGGGAGATTTCCATCTCCGAACCACTCGTTCCAATGGGCGCTACGATCCGTTCGCCGGCGTCTGGACCAACGATACGGAATTCTCGCGCCTGATCGATGCGGGTAATCTTATTGCGCCGTTGGGTGACGAACCGGCTCCCAACGGATCCCGGGTGAATATCGGCCTCTATGGAAGTACACCAGAGGCTAGTATGACGCCGACAGGGGGTTGGGTAACCGCTATCACGCTGAAGGACGGTGGCTCAGCAGAGGGGACTATGAATCTGTATTTCGTAGCCGGGGGCACAGCGACGGGACATCTCTTCTATTTGGAATACTCGCCGCTCGCCGGCTTTGAGCTGGAAGGTTTTGAATGGGCCGACATTGCCACGAACATATTGGCGGCGACGGGATCCGTCGTATGGAACAGCGAGTTGTATCAGGCCGCGCATATCGCCGTATGGAGGGTGACCAGTACCACAGACACCAATATATATGACCTGGCCGGGACATTCCCGTCGCGCGGAGACCCTGATAGCGGTCTGGCCTACTTTGTCAACAACCATTCCATAACAGGGAACGTGTTTACTTCGGCGCCGGGCAGTCCGGCTAATCTTGGCATTCGGCCGGATGCCCCCGCGTCCTCCATTCAGGCCATCCTGCAACAGTTTGAGATCGAGGGGCTGGATACCATATTCGTGGACACGGGGGTCTACCCCCTGACGGCCGCTATATCAATTACTCAATCAGACTCGGGAATATCCAATCGTTATGTGGTGATTCGCGGAAGCACAAATTATGCCGCGGGTGGAACCGTGCTGGATCGTCAGTCTCAGGCTCCCGGTGCCCATGTTTTCAGATTTGACGACTTGGCCGAAGCTGTCGAGATACGGGATATGACGCTACGAAATGCCGGCTCCAGCGTTCTGTTCGATCAGGTGAGTAACATCCGCCTGGTGAACGTACGCAGTCACAATCACGGAAGCGAGGGCTTTACGCTGAACGAATCGGGGGATATCGTTTTTGATCGGTGTTCCGTGTGGGGCGTCGGCGTCGAAGACGGGGTGGGCATTCGAAGTGTGCTGTCCTCCTTCTCGTATCTTAACGGTGTTGTTTGGAGCGACTTCAGTGCAGTCAGCTTGAGCGGGGGCGAGCAGTCCTTCACAAACAGCATTCTGCGTACCGCTGGCGATGGCAACAGAATTTTTAGTCTGGATGTGGTCTCATCCTTGGCCCAGATCCAGGGCAATTACAATAATTTCCTGTACGAGAACGGCGCGATTATCGCCGAGAAGGCCAATCAAGTGGGCGGTAATGATGTCGTCGGCTCGATGGTCGAGTGGCAGCGCTTGACGGGACAGGATCGACAATCCTTGTCTCACACCCCGCATTTCGTCGATGCTGTGAATGGGAACTTCTCATTACGCAGTACAGCGGGTCGCTATCTCCTCGACCATTCGCTGACAAACGATCTGGTGCACTCGCCTATGATCGACACCGGCGACCCGTTGTACCCATTTGACCTGGAAAACGATCCGAATGGATCTCGCGTCAATATGGGTATATACGGCAATACACCCTTTGCGAGTTTGAGTCGGACGAACCCTTGGCTGCTTGCCGTATCGCTCAACGACGGCGGCTCGATCGGAGGGACGCAGCGCCTCGTCTGGGCATCGGGGAATCTTACCAATGGGTCATTGGTGCGACTGGAGTATTCTCGAAACGACGGCATTCTATGGAATGTCCTCGCGAGTAACATCGTCAACACCTCAACAGGCTTCCTCTGGGATGTGTCGGCTGAATTGCCGCTGGGATACGTCGGGCGCTGGCGTGTCATTTGGCAGGATGATCCGGAGGAACCCAAGCTCGCTGATCAGAACGACAATCCCTTCGCCATCAAGAACAATCCGATTGTGGTGTATATCAACGATTCCTCCACGAATGGCGCGGTCTATACGACGGCGCCCGGCAATCCGAACAATACCGGCCTAAGTCCGGCATCGCCGCTCGATGATCCGCAGCGCGCCTTGACCTTATTCCCCATTGGTGCCGGGGACATCGTCTATATTGATACGGGCTACTACTTATTGACTAACACCATGGTGCTGAACGAACTCACGAGGGGAGTGACGGGGTTCCCCATCCGCATCCAGGGGAGTACCAATCGCTGGGCCGGTGGAACAACCATTGACCGTCTTAATCCATCGTCACCTGTAATGAGGGTGCGGGACACGCGATTTATAGATATCGACCATGTCAAATTTGCCGGAGGGTCGCAGGGCGTCACCCTATCCAGTGTTGAGCACCCGCAATTGAGGTGGGTTGAGACGTTCAGTAACAGTTCGCACGGCATCATGTTGTCGTCGGTTGTGGGTTTCAAGGCGAAGAATTCCGTTTCGTGGGCGAACGCGGGGTGGGGTATTCAAGCCTCTTTGTCCCCGGTATCGTGGGAAAACGGTGTCATTTGGTCTAATGCCCAAGGGGGCTTGAAGGCTTCCTTCTCCTCGATCTCTGTCCGAAACTCTGTTGTTCATTCACCTGGACCGGGAAGCTACCTGTATGAATTTTCCCAATCATCCTTTGCCGGGACGGATTACAACGTGTTGTATGTTGAGCCGGGCGCCAAGTTGATTCGCGACGACCAGCAGAGAATTGATCTGCTGAATCTCCAGCAGTTCCGGCGTTTGACAGGCGGTGACAAGCGCAGTGTGCTGACGAATGCGTATTTGGTGGATCCCGGGGCGGGGGATTTCCACGTTCAGAGTCAGTTCGGCTCCTTCTCCAACGGGGTTTTTTATGCACAACCCGAAACATCGTGGGCCATTGATGCGGGCGATCCTTCGCAAGGCTTCTCGGAAGAGCCGCCGCCCAATGGCGGACGTCTGAACGGGGGGCGCTACGGCAATACCCATGAGGCGAGTCTGAGTCTGACGAATTCGGAAGATAAGGCATTGCTGGCGGTCAGCATGATGGATGGCGGGCTATTGGTGGGGGAGACGAATACGCTGTTCTATTGGGTGAGTCGGGCGTATTCACCCAGCGATACGGTTCGAGTTGAGTACACGAGGGATTGTTGGTCATCATGGCATGTCATTGCTTCGGGCATTCCCGCCACGCAATCCGAAATCGTCTGGGATTCATCTGAAGTGGACTCGTCACCCGTATTCGCTTGGCGCGTGGTCGATGAGTCCGATGATTTCATCAAGAGTGAGTCGCCCTGCTTCCGGTTCGTTACCGGTCCCACCTTCTTCTATGTCAATGATGGCGACACGAACGGCAACATTTACACGACTGGGCCGGGGCATCCGGATAATTTCGGATTGGAACCGGCTTTGCCGAATTCCAGCTTGGAAAACATATTCAACCGATGGGATATAGTCGGGGGCGATGTAATCTACATCGATACGGGCTTCTATCTCATTACCAATGAGATTGTTGTGACATCGCTGGACAGCGGCATATCCACGGCCAAGGTGACGGTTGTGGGGAGCACCAATTATACGGCGGGCGGAACCGTGTTTCAGGGGGCGCATACGAACTTCGTTGGAAGCATAATATTGAATCTACGTCAGGCTTCGCATCTGAACTTTGAGCATCTGATCCTCCAGAATGCCGATAACCCCATCTTCCTGGAAGTGTTCAGTGCTAATAACACGTTCAGCAATCTGCTGGTTCGTGACGGAGGCGTGATCGGCGTGCGTTTGCGTCAATCCAACAACAACCGGTTCTACCGTACAGTAATAACGCGCCATCAAGGAAACGGCGTAGAGGCCGGAACGGCTTCGGCGAATGCCTTTATACATTCGATTATCTGGTCAAATGGCGGTCACGCGGTATCCGTGGGCACAGGTAATCTCTGGATCAGTAACTCTGTGCTTTCCGCGTCAGGGCCTGACAATTTGATATATGATCTGGATGAGACTTCTGTTGTCCGGGCCAATTTCAATAGCCTTTACATTACCAATGGAGCGCGGTATGGCCGCTTCAATGACATCATTGTACAGGGGTTGCCCCAGTGGATAGCGGCGACGGGCGAGGATGTATTCTCGCTTGGTGTGGATCCGATGTTCGCCGATGCCGCGAATGATGACTATCACCTGCGCAGCATCGCCGGTCGATACGATCCGGTTTCGACTTTGTGGACAAATGATTCGGATCATTCCCGCCTGATTGATGCAGGTGCCTTCTTTGCGCCTCTCGGTGGGGAGCCCGCACCAAACGGTGGCCGCCTCAATATCGGCCTCCATGGCGGCACGACGCAAGCCAGCCTCAGTCTATCCAGTCCATGGCTTTATGCCATTACGGGGTCAGCCGGCGGACGCATGGGCGGTATTTTCCGATTGGCGTGGGCCGGCGGCGGAATGTCCACGACTAACCGGGTTAATTTGGACTACTCGCACGACAATGGCGGCACGTGGACGGAAATCGTGTACGGCCAGAGCCTGACGAACTGGAGCTATCTCTGGGACAGTACCGATTCGCTCATCTGGGAAATCAGTCCTAATGCGCGATGGCGCGTGTCTCTGGAATCCGATACCAACATATTCCACGTTACCGATCTGCATTTTGGCCTGAACGGACCCTTTATGTTCTATATCAATGTCACAAACACGACGGGTGATGTTTATACTTCGGCCCCCGGTCACGAAACGAATTTCGGAACCCGCCCCTGGATACCCAAGGCTTCTCTGCGCGCCGTGTTGGATACGTTCGATCTGGACGGCGAAGACCAGATATTCGTCGATACGGGCGTGTACAACATTACGACAAACGATCTGGTCGTGTGGGAGAGCGGGGATTCGGGTGACGACCTCAATCGGGTGCTACTCCATGGAAGCACCAATGACGCACTGGGCGGAACCGTATTCAATTACGTGGGATCGGGTGCGCCGACCTTGATCAATTTGCAGGCTAGGTATGTGGATATCAACGATATCGCTTTGGTTGGGGCGAATCTGTCGAGCACTGCAGGAGATGTCCAGTTTAGCGGGATAAGTGTCTCGAATGCGAGCGTGTCGTTGGCGGGGAAGAATTATTACGGAGAGAATATCCGTCTAATCTGCGGAAGTTTGTCGTCGCCAGCTACGAATGTACATCTGCGGCTAACCACTGTGGGGAATGGCGGCGTTTCATTCAGTGGCGCCAATGTACTGTTTGAAAACTCCATCATATATGGAGGAGGATCGGGATCAGATGCATTTCTGAGTTCCGCTGAGAACTTGGTTGCTCGCAACAATACGCTGGCCGGTGGTGGTTCGCAGGTCAGGGTCACAGGCGGGAGCGCTCTCCTTGAAAATAGCATTCTGCTTGCGAATGGGGCCGATCGCTTCGGCATAATCTGGGACGGCGGGGCCATCGCGTCCGACTACAATAACCTGATCGCGACCAACGGAGCATGGATCGGATCACGGAATGGTCAATGGGAGAATCTCCAATTGTGGCAGAATAAGTCCGGCTTGGACATACACAGCCTATCGTCCGATCCACAATTCGCAGATCCGGGTAGTCGCGATTATCACCTCAAATCCACCGTGGGGCGATGGACGGGAAGTGGGTTTACAAACGACGCGGTCCACTCGCCGTCGATTGACGCGGGGAATCCCCTCACTCTACTGACGGATGAGGTCTGGCCCCATGGCTTCCGTGTGAATCAGGGCGCCTATGGGAATACGCCAGAGGCCAGTCTGAGCCAATCCAATGCTTGGCTCCAAGTGATTACAATGAATGACGGCGGCATGCTGCGGGATGTGGCTACGCTTCGCTGGCTGTCGGGCGGCATGCCATCGACCAATGTCGTTGATCTGTTCTACTCGCCGGATGGCGGCCTTTCGTGGACCAATATTGCGTCCGGCATACTTGCGAACGCTCATGAATACATATGGGACACCACGCAGGTGACTTCGAGTTTGCATGCCCTGTGGCGGGTTGAGCTGCAGGATGAACCGGCGGTGGCGGATGAGACCGATTCGCTATTCGCCGTTCGAAATGAGGCACGGGCGTTCTATGTCAACAACACCACCACCAATGACAATGTATATACAACCGCACCGGGCTCGGCGCTCAATGACGGCCTGTCGCCATCGACCCCCAAGAACTCCATTCAGGGCATACTTGACTCGTACCCGCTTATTGGTAACGACGTGGTTTATGTCGACACCGGTACGTATATTCTTACGGGTACGACCCCGTTGCGCGTGCTGTGGTCGCGCAGTGGAGATGATTCCGGCAATATCCTCATCAAGGGAAGCACCAACTACGGTGCGGGGGGGACGGTCCTCCATCGCGTAATCAATTCGGCGGACATCTTCGAAATCAAGGGGGACGGCATTACCATCTCCGACATGACGCTACAAAACGCGAACCGAGGCGTACTGCTCGATTCCAATAGACTCAGTGTGGTGGAGCGCTCGATACTGCGCAACAATACGATAGGCATTCTGAATCAACAAACCGTCGGCGCGATCAACCGAAACCTTGTTGTGCTCAATAGCCGCAACGTCGGCATTGACGTCACAGGAGGCTCGCTAACTACCATCGTAGAGAATATTACTTTCGTTGGGAATACGAATTCCCAGCATCGTATGCAGGCTGGCTCGCAGGTCAATGTCAGTCAAAACAACATATTTTATCTGACGGTGACGAATTCCCTGGTGTTTGGCGGATCCAGCGGTGCAGTCGTGAATGCATTTATCGACTATAACATATATTACTTTGCGGAAACCAGCGGCACGCAGATTGCGCTGGGACACGCCGCGCTTCAGCCCTGGCAACTGCAGTACGGCAAGGACTGGCGAAGTGCCGTGACGAACCCCTTGTTTGCCAATACGGCTGGCCAGGATTTCCGCGTGATGTCGATGGAGGGGCGGTGGGATGGAACGAACTGGGTTATGGACGCGGAGCACTCGTGGGCGATTGACAAGGGGAATCCGCATTCCGACTACAGTAGCGAACCGGCCGAGGACGGCGGACGGATCAATATGGGTGCCTATGGTAACACGGAATCAGCAAGCAAGGGCCGGACAAATGTGGTGGTGGAAACACGCACCATCAACGTATTGACCAATCTATTGGAGGACTCGCAGATACCGCTCATCTGGACGGTCAACAACGTGCCGATGAATCTCCTGGTCGATGTGCAGTTCTCCGGAGACAATGGCTTGACATGGTATAATCTGGCGACCGGGATATCGGCCTTTGAGGAATACATCATCTGGCAGAATTCGGACTTCTACAACACCTATGCGGGCCGGTGGCGGGTGATTGGCGAGGATGACTCCATCATCTACGCGGGAACTAATACCGCACCGTTTGAGATATTCTTTGGAGAGTTTGCCATTCGTACGAATTACCAATCGTCCGCGCGTATGAGCACTATTGAATATCATGGTGCCTGGGGGCAGTGGTACCGGGTCCAGTACTCGACCAACGGTCTGGTCTGGAATAATGCGACCAGCGGGCCCAATCCGATCCTGGAGAATGCGTTCTTCCTGTCCACCAATGGCGGTCTGTTCGTTTACCGCGACATAGATTCAACGAACTCCCGGTTCCGGATCTATCGCGTGATCGAGAACCCGTAGTCTCTGTCCATGGGACCGGACGTCCTGCCCGGTGTGAATGCCATTGACCCGGCGGGGCGATTTTCCTAGGCTCTCAAAACTTCTTTTCGGGTGGCAGTTTATCCATTCAGGCGGAATAGCGGGACCATACTATGGCCAATACGATCTTGATCGGCGCGCAGTGGGGGGACGAGGGGAAGGGGAAGGTCATCGACGTGATCACCCCGCATCATGACTGGATCGTCCGTTACCAGGGCGGCAACAACGCGGGACATACGGTCGAGATCGGGTCTCGGAAATACGTTCTCCATCTTCTTCCATCCGGCATTCTCCGTCCCGGTAAGAAATGTGTCATCGGGCATGGCGTGGTGGTCGATCCGGCCGCCCTCAAGAAGGAGATCGATGAGGTCGAATCGCAGGGCATCTCCACCCGCGGCCGCCTGTTTGTTAGTGATCGGGCCCATGTCATCATGCCCTACCACCGCCTGATCGATGAATACCGGGAAGGCCGAGCCCGTCAAGGCGACAAGATCGGCACGACCAA
Source organism: uncultured Verrucomicrobiota bacterium (assembly GCA_964425945.1). GTDB lineage: Bacteria > Verrucomicrobiota > Kiritimatiellia > SLAD01 > SLAD01 > CAYRPR01. Next base: position 8,113 of record CAYRPR010000023.1, read on the forward strand.
GCGGGGCATCGGCCCGGCCTACGCCGATAAGGCGTCGCGCGTCGGTCTGCGCATGGGGGACCTACTGGAACCGGACCTGCCCGACCTGCTCGGCAGCCGCTTGGACGCCAATAACCGCATCCTGGCGGCCCTTGAGGCTCCTTTACTGGATGTGGCTCGTGTCGTGGCCGAGTATGCCGAGCTGGCGGCGTTCCTCGGGCCCTACATTGCGGATACGATACCCTTGCTGAATGAGGCGGATCGAAAGGGGGAGTCCATACTGTTCGAGGGGGCGCAGGGGACCATGCTGGATATCGATTTCGGAACCTATCCCTTCGTCACCTCTTCCAGCGCCACCTCCGGCGGCGCGTGCATCGGCAGCGGCATATCCCCGAATCGGATTCAGCGGGTCGTCGGCGTGCTCAAGGCGTATACGACACGTGTGGGCGAGGGTCCGTTCCCCACGGAACTGACGGATGCCGTTGGTGAGCAGCTCCGCAAGGATGGCCATGAGTTCGGCGCCACGACGGGACGGCCCCGGCGCTGCGGTTGGTTTGACGCCGTCGTAGCCCGTTACTCGGCGCAGGTGAATGGGATCGATACGTGGGCGCTGACCAAGGTGGACGTACTTGATAATGTGGATGTTATAAAGATATGCACGGCCTATGAGTGCGCAGGCCGCACGTACGATTCCGTTCCGTCGCAGGTCCGGTTGATGGAAAAAGTCCGGCCGGTCTATGAGGAGATGCCCGGGTGGAAATGTCGAATTGACCGGGCCGGCGGCCTGGAAGAGCTTCCGGACGCAGCGCGCGCCTACATATCCAGACTGGAAGAACTGACCGGTATCCCGGTAGGATTGATCTCTGTTGGTCCGAACAGAAACAGCACCATCATTCGAGATGATATTTTTGCCGTGTCGTGAGTAACAAGATTCAACCACCCAATAAGCCCCGGCATGTGGCCATCATCATGGATGGGAACGGCCGCTGGGCCGCGAATCGCGGCCTGCCCCGCCTGAAGGGGCACGAGCAGGGAGCGGAATCGGTGCGCGCGGTTCTGCGAGCCTGCAAACAGGCCGGCGTAGAGTATCTGACGCTCTACGCGTTCAGTGTCGAGAACTGGATTCGCCCCAAGGAGGAAATCAACGGCCTCATGAAGCTGTTGGGACTCTTCCTCCGAAAACACGAATACGAATTGCATGACAACAAGATCCGTTTACGCGTCATTGGACGGATCAGTGATCTGCCCATCACAATTCAGAAACAGCTCAAACGGGTCATGAACGCCACCAAGGATTACACCGGGGGGACGCTCATTCTCGCGCTCAGCTACGGAGGTCGGGCGGAAGTGGTGGATGCGGTCAGGCGGATCGCCAGCGAGGTGAAAGAGGGCCGTTTGAGTCCGGATGCGATTGACGAGAAGGTGATATCCGCCCACCTGTACGCGCCCGATGTTCCGGACCCGGACCTGATGATTCGAACAAGCGGCGAGATGCGCATCAGCAACTTCCTGTTGTGGCAGTTATCCTATGCGGAACTGTACGTGACCGACGTGCTGTGGCCGGACTTCCGCGAAGAGGATCTCCTGAAGGCGCTCGACATCTATGCAAACCGGCATCGACGGTTCGGGAACGTGTAGGCCGACATTATGCTGAGCGAACGCGTACAGAGTGCGATTGTGATTCTGGTGATGCTGGCCGGGGCCTTTTTCCTCCCGTCCTGGGGCGTGCTGGCGGTACTGTTGATCATTTGTGCGATCGGTTTGTCGGAATTCTACAGCTTGATGCGCGCGGCCCAGATCCCGCATTACCGAAGGACGGGCATTACGGCGGGCCTCCTGCTGATCATGCTCACGTGGCTCAGTCTGCACTATGGCGATGCCGAGCTCAGTTATGACTGGGAATGGTTCCTGCTCTTCTCCATCGTGGCGGGCATCTTTGTCCGCGAATTCATTCAGAAGAACAATGCGCTGGGCATCCAGGCCATCGGGGCGACGTTGTTTGGTGTGATGTATGTGGCGTTCATGCTGAACTTTCTCACCAAGCTGCTTATGGCCTGGGGGGGCATGGATGGACGCTGGCTTGTCCTGTATCTGATCGTGATCGTGAAGAGCAGTGATATCGGCGCGTATTTCGCGGGCTGTCATCTCGGCCGCCACAAGTTGATTCCACGCATATCTCCGGCCAAGACGTGGGAAGGCTGCGCGGGGGGGCTGTTCGCCGGCGTGGTGGCCAGCCTGATCTTCTATGTGCTCCGGAAGGGGAACCTGGATGTGGTGGCGGTACCCCTGGCGGATGCGATTTGTCTGGGCCTGCTGCTGGCTGTATTCGGCATCATCGGCGATCTGGCCGAATCGCTGTTGAAGCGCGCGGCCGGCGTGAAAGATTCCGGGACATTATTCCGGGGCATGGGGGGGATCCTGGATGTGCTGGATAGTTTGCTATTCTCCGCCCCGGCGTTATATGTATATTCCCGCTTATTCCTGGAGCGCCTGCCGCACTGACGGGGTCGGCATTTTAACCCGGCGTATCACATAATGAGACACTGATATGTTGTTGGCTATATATACACTGGTCGTCGTTCTGTTCCTTTTCGGGTTCACGATATTTGTGCACGAACTCGGCCACTTCCTCGTGGCGCGATGGTGCGGCATGCGTATCGAGGTATTCTCCATCGGTTTTGGCCCGGCGATCTGGAAGACGCGGCGGAACGGGATACTGTACAAGGTCGGGGCGTTCCCGCTCGGCGGCTACGTGGCGTTGCCACAAATGGATTCGGCGGGTGGAACGACCAGGGATGATACGACGGGCGCGGAGATTCCGTTACCGCCCGTCGCGCCGATCAAGCGTATCCCCGTGGCCCTGGCGGGCGCCATCGGCAACATGATCCTGGCGGTCATTCTGGCGTACATTATCTACTGGCATGGCATGCCGGCTGCGCCCCATGAGCTCAGTTCCACGATCGGCTTTGTCGCGCCGGCGAGCGCCGCCCATGAACAGGGCCTGCGAGAGGGACAGACGATTGTCCGTGTCAACGACGAACCGGTTAAGAACTGGAAGGACATCGTGGTCATCAGTTCGCTGTCCACCAGCGTTCGGGTCGCCGCCGTGGCCGATTCGGAAAGCGTCGTGGCGCAGGTCCCGACGGAGAAAGTCCCTCTGGGCGGGCGCCTGATCCCCGGCGTGGCCTGGGTTGAGCATTGCGATGTGGCCCAGGTCATGCGCGGCTCCACCGCCGAGGCGGCGGGCGTTTTGCCGGGCGACCGCATCATCGAGTTTGACGGAATCCATCTGTACAGCCGGCCTCATCTATCCCATCTGGTGCAGGAACGTGCCGGCGTGACCACCACGCTGGTCGTGGTGCGAGACGGCGAGCGCGTCACCCTTCAGGTCACACCCGCGCGCCATGAAGAGGAGGATCGTGTCCTGATCGGCGTGCAGTGGAGTTTGATGTCCCTGGACATGAACGAGATTGTCCATCCGCGGCCGGGCGAGCTGATTCGAGAGTTCTCCTCGATGATCTTCAGGGTCGTCGTCGCGCTGGCAACGCCCAAAACGAGCAGCATGGCGGCGCAGTCCCTCGGCGGGCCCCCGCTGATCTTCAAGATTCTCTGGGATATCGTGCCCCAGAGCTTCATCATGGCGCTGTGGTTCACCTGCCTGCTCAATGTGAATCTGGCGATTCTGAATCTCCTGCCCATCCCCGTATTGGACGGGGGGCATATCCTGTTCGCGCTGTGGGAACTGATTACGCGACGCAAAGTGAACCCGCGTTTCATGGCCGTAATCATCTCGTTCTTTGCCGTCCTGCTGATCAGCGCGATACTGTATATGAGCGGCCGGGATCTGTACCGCATGTTGTCGCGCCCGAATTTTGCGCCGTCGTCGACGAACGCGCCGTCCGATGTGGAGGCCGCCCCGGATACATCCGAGCCGGCGGATAGCCCAGCGGGACCCTAGCGATGGCGCGCAATTACAGCCGGCACATGTCTCCTGACGGGGTCTGGGTCCCGCGTTGGTTGGTGATCGTGCTGGGCTTCCTGATTGTGGGGTGGGTCGGGTATCGTGTATATGCACCCCCGACGTGGATGGTCCAGCGACTGGATTCGCCCGATGGCGAGCGGGCGGGGCGGTTGATGCGGACAACGCATCGGCAGGATCATCTGGTGGTGCAGATCAAGGA
>CAYRPR010000024.1:0-12128 GCA_964425945.1 uncultured Verrucomicrobiota bacterium
CAGCCGGTCGTATGTGGTCATCGTGGCCATATTACTACTATAACATAATCAGGGTGAGGATGCAGGTCCTGCTTGCCCGCCTTCGCCCTCCTGCGGAGGGGCTACGGCGTGGCGGCATGACCCGACCAGGTCGGGTCATGCCGGAGGAGGGACTTGAACCCACACGATGTTGCCATCGCCAGATTTTGAGTCTGGTGCGTCTGCCATTCCGCCACTCCGGCGTCACGTCGAGTGAATAAGGTAACGGCGCGGCGTGGAAAGTAAAGTAAATACCTGAACCGTTGACTCGCCGGGGCGGGAATCCTATGCTGGCCCCAATTTTACGGAGATTTTCATGGAACAGGAATTGGGCGGCAGTGAGATTCGCGAACAGCGCGTGGAGAACATGCGCAAACTGGAAGCGCTGGGCTATGCGCCGTTCGGCCGCGCCTACGAGCGAAGCGGTACGGTGGGCGAGATCCGGGCCGGATTCGAAGAGGCGAAAACCGTATGCATCGCCGGGCGCGTTGTTTCTCGCCGCGAAATGGGCAAGAGCATCTTCGCCCATATCCAGGACGCCACGGGCCGGTTCCAGGTCTACGCCCGCAAGGATGCGCTGGGCGATGAGGCATTCGGCGCGTTCGCCCTGCTGGATCTGGGCGACCAGATCGGCGTGGAGGGCGAACTCTTTGTAACCAAAATGGGCGAACCGTCGCTGAAAGTCGCCCGCTGGGTATTATTGTCCAAGGCGCTCTTGCCGCCGCCTGCGAAATGGCACGGCCTGCAGGACGTGGAGATCCGGTACCGCCAACGCTATCTCGATTTGATCGCCAATCCGGACGTGTGCGAGGTCTTCCGCAAGCGTTCGGCGGCGATCAAGGCCATCCGCGATTTTCTGTTCGAGCGCGGTTTTCTGGAAGTCGAAACGCCGATGATGCAGGCGATGGCGGGCGGCGCCGCGGCCAACCCGTTCAAGACGCGCTACGAAGCCCTCGGCGCGGATGTGTATCTTCGCATCGCCCCGGAACTGTATCTGAAGCGTCTGCTGGTGGGCGGGTATGACCGGATATTCGAGTTGAATCTCAATTTCCGCAACGAGGGATTGAGCCGGTTCCACAATCCCGAATTCACCATGCTCGAGATCTATGAGGCATACGGAAACGTCCGCACGATGATGTCGCTGGTGCAGGATCTGATCACGGATGTGGCGCAGGGCGTGTACGGCACGTTGTCCTTCGGCGACATCAATCTGACGCCGCCCTGGCGCGAGGTGCCGTACCGCGAACTGGTCCGTGAAACCGCCGGCGCGGACTGGTTCGAACTGCCCGTTGAACAGATGCGGGCGCGCGCGGTCGAAAAGGGCGTAACGGTCGCGCCGGAATGGGGCGTGACGGAGATCACACAAGAGATCTTCGAGAAGCTGATTGAGAAGACCCTTCAGAATCCGACGTTTGTAACGCGCTTGCCGGTGGACCTGGTCCCGTTGGCCAAGGCCTGCGAGGATGATCCGGCGAGTGTGGACGTGTTTGAACTGGTGATCGGCGGGCGGGAAATCGCGCCGGGTTATACGGAGCTGAACGACCCGCTGGAACAGCGCCGCCGCTTCGAGGAACAGGCCGGCGGCGATCCGTCGAAGGTGGATGAGGATTTCCTGACCGCGCTGGAGCACGGCATGCCGCCGGCGGGCGGCATGGGGATCGGGATCGATCGCCTGCTGATGATCCTGTCCGGCGTCGAGGCCATTCGCGACGTGATCCTGTTCCCGCAGTTGAAGAGGAAGCAATGAGTCAGATCCGGCCGAGCGGCGGCTATCGCAAGCTGGCGACATCGTCACAGACGGAATTGCGCCTGGTGAATGTGGCGCGGGCAAGCCTGGATGAGTTATTGCTCGACGACGAGGATTGGTTGCGGCACCGGCATCTGGATCAGTGGGCGGCTGATGCCTCCGAAGCCTTGGCGGGGCGTCAAGTTCCGCAGAAATATCGGTCGGATCCGAGGGATCATATCCCGAGTTGTCCCCAATGCGGCAAGGCCATGGTGTTGCGCACGGCGCATGCCGGAAAAAACGCAGGCAAACAGTTCTGGGGTTGTTCCGGTTATCCGGATTGCGAGGGCGTGGTGAACATCTGATGAAACTTCCCTTCTCACTGTTTCTTGCGCTGAAATATCTCAAGCCGAAGCGCACGTTTGTCTCCGTGATCACGGTGATCTCCGTCATCGGCGTCATGCTGGGGGTGGCGGTGCTGATCATCGTGCTATCGGTGATGAGCGGGTTCGACGGGATGTGGCGCGACAAGATTCTGAGCTTCAACGCCCACATCAAGATCACCTCGTTTGGTCCGGTCGAGGATCCCATCGATCTGATTGAGCGCATGGAGGGCGTAGAGGGCGTGACCGGCGCGGCGCCGTATGTCGAGGGACTCGTCTTCCTGCAGTTCCAGGACAAGATCTACACGCCGCTCCTGCGCGGGGTTCATCCGGATTATGAATTGCGCGTCAGCCGCGTGCCGGATCACATGGTCGCGGGCCGGTTCGATGTCGAGGAGGAGGGACTGATCCTCGGTCGGGACCTGGCGACGCAGATGGGCATCCGGGTCGGCGACGAGGTGCTGGTCTATTCGCCGCAGAGTTTCGTTACACCCGACGAGATCCGGTTGCCGGAGGAGTTGCCCGTTGTCGGCATCTATGAGCTGGGCATGTGGGATTTCGACATGGGGTTCGTCATCACGTCGCTGGCCGTGGCGCGCGACCTGTACGGGCTCGAGGACGGCGTGCACGGCATCCAGGTCATGACGGAGGAGCCGTACCATGCGGGCCGTGTCGCGGAACGGATCGAGGCGGCCATCGGGCCGATGTACGAAGTCCGCACCTGGATGGAATTGAACCGCCAGTTGTTCGCCGCGCTCCGCGTGGAGAAGAACATGATGTTCTTTCTGTTGATCTTCATCACGATCGTCGCGGCGTTTGGCATTACGAATACGCTCATTACGATGACGGTACAGAAGACGCGCGAGATCGGTCTGCTCAAGGCGCTGGGTTTCTCGTCCGGCAGTGTGATGCGGATTTTCTTCTGGCAGGGCTGGATCGAGGGCGTGATCGGCACGGTGTTCGGCGTCGGGCTGGGCTTGCTGGTGCTGAAATACCGGAACGACCTCATGTATTTCCTGTCCAATCGATTCGGCATGGAACTGTTTCCGAAGGAACTTTACCATTTGAGCGAGATCCCGGCGACGACCTCGTCCGGCGACGTGCTGGTGGTGGCCATTGTGGTGATGGTCATCTGCACGCTGGCCGGCATTGTGCCGGCGTACCGCGCGGCCTCGCTCGATCCGGCCAGGGCGATTCGTTATGAATGATGCGGCTTCCAGCGCGCTGTTGCAGATCGAGGACGTGCACAAATCGTTCCGCATCGTGCGGACGGATCTGCACATCCTGAAGGGCATCACGCTGTCGGTTGCTCGCGGGGAGACGCTGTGCATCATGGGGCCCAGCGGCGCGGGCAAGAGCACGTTACTGCATATCGCCGGCGGGTTGGACCGTCCGTCGAAGGGCCGGATCCTCTACGCGGGCCGGGACATCTATGAGCTTTCCTCCGCCCAGTTGAATCGATACCGCGGCACGCAGGTCGGGTTCGTATTCCAGGCCTATCACCTGTTGCCGGAATTGGACATTCTTGAAAACGTCCTGTTGCCCGCCATGCGGACCTTCGTCGGGCGCAAACCGTCGACCGAGTTGCGGGAGCGGGCGACACATCTGTTGGAGCAGGTGGGCCTTAAGGATCGCGCCCATCACCGCCCGATGGAACTGTCCGGCGGCGAACAACAGCGGACCGCAATCGCCCGGGCACTGATGAGCGAGCCGGAGATCGTGCTGGCCGACGAGCCCACGGGCAATCTGGATTCCCGGACGGGGGACCTGGTCCTGCAGTATTTGTTTGCATTGACGAAGGATCGAGGGCATACCCTAGTCCTCGTTACACACAACGAGGCGGTCGCTGAACGCTGTCACCGCACGCTCGTCATGGTGGACGGCCGACTTGTCCAAGGATGAATCAGATCATGAAAGTGTACTTGAACGGTAATTTGCTGGACGACCAGGACGCCAAGGTTTCCGTGTTCGATCACGGCCTGTTGTATGGCGACGGGGTTTTCGAGGGCATTCGCGTCTATAACAGGAAGGTCTTCATGCTGGACGAGCATGTGGATCGCCTGTACCGGTCGGCGCGGGCGATTGCGCTGGAGATCGGCTTGTCCCCGGCCGACATGGCCCGGGCGGTCGTCGAGACCTGCGCGGCAAATAACATTGAGAACGGGTATATCCGGCTTGTGGTGACGCGCGGTGTCGGGACATTGGGCCTGAACCCCTACCTGTGCAAGGAGCCTCAGGTCATTGTAATCGCGTCGGCTATACAGCTGTATCCGGTGGAGTTGTATGAGAAGGGTCTGTCCATCGTGACCGTGGCGACCGTTCGGAATCATCCGGAGGCGATCAATCCGCGGATCAAGAGCCTGAACTATCTGAACAACATCCTGGCGAAGATCGAGGCGTTGAATTCGGGCGTGATGGAGTGTATCATGCTGAATCCGCAGGGCTATGTGGCCGAAGCGTCCGGCGACAACGTGTTCGTCGTCCGGGGACGGACGCTGATCACGCCGCCGTGCTGGTGCGGCGCGCTGGAAGGCATTACGCGGGCGGTGGTCATGAAACTGGCGACCGAGATGGGCTACGACGTCCGGGAAGATGTCCTGACCCGTTACGACTTGTTCACGGCGGATGAAGTGTTCCTGACCGGCACGGCGGCCGAGATCATCGGCGTCGTCAATATCGATAAACGGACCATCGGATCGGGCGCACCCGGACCCGTCACGGGACAATTGGCCAAGCGTTTCAGCGAATACGCCCGCGACGTCGGCACGCCGATCCCGTAGCCTGCATTTCATGCGAAATGCAGGAAGCACGAATGACGAATATCGAAATTCGAAACGGGATGTCTCCCGATGCCGCCATGCCGATGCGGGGCAGCTGCAGCTTGTATATTTCGGGTTTCGAGATTCGTATTTCCCGGATTTCTCGCGATGGTCGTGAGAAATCGGGGGGCGGTTTGATCACGTGATTGTCTGCGAAATATGCAAGAATAAGGAAGCCACGATCCATCTGACCCAGGTCATCGATGGCGCGGTCAAGAAGGTTCACCTGTGCGAGGCCTGCGCCGCGCAAAGCGGCTTTGATGCGCACGGCCCGATGTCCATCACCGATATCCTGCTCGGCATGGGCCATGCCGCGGAGCCGGTCAAGGTCAAGGTGGCGGACCGATCCTGTCCCCGGTGCCACATGCGCCGCGCCGATTTCAAGAAGAGCGGCCGGCTCGGCTGTTCGGCCTGCTACGAGGCGTTTGAGGATGAACTGGCGCCGCTGATCAAGGTCATGCACCGCAAGGATCAGCATGTCGGCAAGATCCCGCGGCGCGAGAAGCAATCGGTACGGGTCAATGCGGAGATCATCCAGCTCCAGCGGGATCTGGAGCGGGCGATTGCCCGCGAGGATTTCGAGGAGGCCGCCCGCATCCGCGATCGTATCCAGGCGTGTCGCGATCAGATCAAGCAGAACGGCGAGGCCGACTCATGAAGGTGGATGACCTGCTGAAACAGCCCGGCTCCTGGATTGTCCCGGGCGAGGATAATCCGATCCTGATTACCAGCCGTATCCGCTTGGCCCGGAATTTGCAGGGGCGTTCCTATCCCGGATGGGCCGGCGAGGAGGAATGTGTCCGTATCTGGGGGGAACTGCGCGGGGCGTTGGGTGAATGCAACCTGCTGAAGGAACCGGTATCGTTCGGCATGGATGAGATCACGTCGCTGGATCGCCTGGTCCTGTTTGAACGACGCCTGATCAGCCGGGAACAATCCGAGAAGAAGAAGGGCAGCGGCATCGTTCTGCGCCCCGATGAATCCCTGTCCGTGATGGTCAACGAAGAGGACCACCTCCGGATGCAGGCCATGCGACCGGGTCTGGATCTGCGCGCGAACTGGAAGCAGATCAACGAACTCGACAATCAGATTGAGGCGAAGGTACGGTACGCGTTTTCGCCGCGGCTGGGTTATCTGACGGCTTGCCCGACCAATGTGGGGACCGGCATGCGCGCCAGCGTCATGCTGCACGTGCCGGGCCTGGTGCTGATGAACGAGATCTCGGCCGTCATTAAGGGTATGTCGAAGATTGGTCTGGCTGTACGGGGACTCTGGGGGGAGGGCAGCGAGGCGGCCGGCAATATGTTCCAGGTTTCCAACCAGATGACCCTGGGCGACCGGGAAGAGGATATTATCTCCAACCTCGAACAGATCGTGCTGGAAATTGTCGAACATGAAAGGAATGCCCGGATCCGGCTGATGGAGGATCAGGAAAATCTGGTGCGGGATCATGTGGGGCGCGCACTGGGTATTCTATCCCAGGCGTATGCGATGAACTCGAAGGAAGCGCTCGATTTGCTCTCGCATTTGCGTTTGGGACTTGATCTGGGTATATTACAGATCAACGACCGGACCGCGGTGAACGATCTGTTGGTCTTGACCCAGCCCGGGCATTTGCAGAAAATGGAGGGTAAGAAGCTGAAAGCGGCGGAACGGGACGTGGCGCGGGCTCGCCGTATCCGGCAGCGGATGGCGCAAGCCCTTAAGCAGTCGAAGAAGTCCAAATAACATGAACAATTTTACGCCCAGAGCTCAACAGGTACTGCAACTGGCCAAGAAGGAAGCCGACCGGTTCAACCACGGCTATGTCGGAACCGAGCATGTCCTGCTCGGACTGATCGCCCTCGGCCAGGGCGTCGCCGTCAACGTACTCCAGAAGATGGGGGTCAACCTGGATTCCGTCCGCCTGGAGGTCGAAAAGGCGGTTGGTGTCGGGCCGGAAACCAAGACGGCCGGCAACCTGCCGTTTACGCCCCGGGTCAAGAAGGTGCTGGCGCTGGCTGGCAGCGAGGCCCGCGCGTTGAACCATTCCTACGTGGGCACCGAACACATCCTGCTGGGTCTCCTGCGGGAAGGCGAGGGGGTGGCCTCGCGCGTGCTGCGCAATCTGAACGTGGATATCGAGAAGACCCGTATCGAGATCATGAAGGAGCTGGACCCGAACTTCGAGCCGGGCGCCGAGTCGCCCGCCGAGCCGGGCGAAGCCCAGGCGCCGCGCGATTCCAAGACACCCGCCCTGAGCACCTTCGGACGGGATCTGACGGAGTTGGCCAAGAAGGGCGAGTTGGATCCGGTCATCGGACGCGCCAACGAAGTGGAGCGCGTGATCCAGATCCTGTGCCGCCGGACCAAGAACAATCCCGTACTGCTGGGCGAGCCGGGTGTCGGCAAGACCGCCATCGTGGAGGGCCTCGCCCAATCCATTATTACCGGTGACGTGCCCGAACTGCTGCGCGACAAGCGCGTGGTCACCCTGGACCTGGCCCTGATGGTGGCCGGAACCAAATACCGGGGCCAGTTTGAAGAGCGAATCAAGGCCGTCATGGACGAAATCAAACGGACCAAGTCCGTCATCCTGTTCATCGACGAACTGCATACCATCGTCGGCGCCGGATCGGCGGAAGGCGCGATGGACGCCTCGAACATCATCAAGCCGGCCCTGTCGCGCGGCGAATTGCAGTGCATCGGGGCCACGACGCTGAACGAGTACCGGAAATTCATCGAGAAGGACGGCGCGCTCGAACGCCGGTTCCAGACCGTCATGGTGCGCGAGCCTTCCGTGGCGGAAGCCGTGGAGATCCTGAAAGGGTTGCGCACGCGCTACGAGGAGCATCACCACGCGAAGATCACGGACGATGCGATCGAGGCGGCCGTGGAACTCTCCTCCCGCTATCTGACCGATCGATTCCTGCCCGATAAGGCCATCGACGTGATGGATGAGGCGGGCGCCCGCGCCCGTATTTCCTCGATGACCCGCCCGCCGGACATCAAGGAACAGGAACAGAAGATCGAAGAGATCAAGAACAAGAAGGAAGAGGCCATCCGCGCACAGCGCTTTGAGGAAGCGGCTTCGTTTCGCGATGACGAGCGTATCGCGCGCGAAGAGATGGAGAAGATCATGGAGAATTGGCGCAAGGCCCGCGAGGAGAAGGTGGTCAGCGTCAATGCCGACGATATCATGACGATCATCTCCAAGTGGACCGGCGTGCCGCTGACCAAGCTGGAAGACAAGGAAATGGCCCGCCTGCTCGAAATGGAGAAGGAACTCGAACGGACCGTCATCGGACAGAACGAAGCCGTCGCCGCGATTTCAAAGGCGTTGCGGCGGTCGCGCGCCGATCTGAAGGATCCGCGGCGCCCGATCGGCTCCTTTATCTTCCTCGGCCCGACCGGCGTCGGCAAGACGCTCCTCGCCAAGGAACTGGCCAAGTATATGTTCAACGACCCGGACGCCCTGATCCAGATCGATATGACCGAATACATGGAGAAATTCGCCTCGTCCCGTCTCGTCGGTTCGCCGCCGGGCTATGTGGGACATGAAGAGGGCGGCCAGCTTACCGAGAAGGTGCGGCGCCGTCCGTATTCCGTCGTGCTGTTCGATGAGATCGAGAAGGCCCATCCCGACGTCATGAATCTGCTCCTGCAGATTCTGGAAGAGGGCAAACTGACGGACAGCCTGGGTCGCGCGGTCGATTTCCGCAATACCATCGTCATCATGACCTCCAACCTGGGCGCGGACTTCATCCGCAAGGGCGGCAAGCTCGGATTCGGCGAAGCCTCGGAGGACGCGGACTACGAGACCTTGAAGCAGCGGATGATGGAAGAGGCCAAGCGCGTGTTCAAACCGGAGCTGTTGAACCGGATCGAGGACGTCATCGTATTCCGCCAGTTGAACCGGGCGGACGTCGAAAAGATTCTGGACGTGGAAGTCGCCAAGGTCCGCAAACGGCTGGCCGCCAAGAATATCGAGATTCATCTGGGCGATTCGGCCCGCGAATTCCTGATCCAGAAGGGTTACGATCCCGCGCTGGGCGCGCGGCCTCTGCGCCGGGCGATCGAACGCTACCTGGAAGACTCGCTGGCCGAGGAGATCCTACGCGGAAATATCCACGAATCCGAAACCATCGAAGTCACCGCCGACGGCGACCGGCTCAAATTCGGCCAACTGGCCGGCGCGAGCTGATGGCCGTCCCCGTATCGCATTGACGCTCTTCCATCGGCCCGTTATCATCAATCCATCGACGGGTGGTGTGTTCATACGGGGGGCATGCGTATCATGCGGCGGATAATCAGGCCGGTTTCTCCTTGCCGATTCTATTGCCTGATCCTGCTGGTGTGTGCACTCATTTCGCCGGTATTCGCTGATCCCCTGCGCGTCGGCGTGTACCAGAATGAGCCGAAAATCTTCCTCGACGAGTCCGGACGCGCCGCGGGCATCCTGATCGATTTCCTGGAGGAGATCGCGCGCAAGGAGGGGTGGACGCTGGAATACGTGCCGTGCGAATGGTCGGATTGCCTCGACGCGTTGACGCGCGGGGAACTCGACCTGCTCCCCGACGTCGCGCACACAGACGAGCGGGCGGCGAACCTCTCCTTCCATTCCAACCCGGCCTTGTTCAGCTGGCTGCAGGTTTATTGTCATCCGGACTTGAGTCTCCAGTCCCTGCTGGAATTGAACGATCGGCGTGTGGCCGTGCTGAAGGGATCCATTCAAGAAACCGCCGTCCGGCGGATCGCGGAAGGGTTCGGTTTCAACACGCGGATCATGCCCACTGCCACGTTCGATGAAGCGTTCGAGATGGTCGCGAGAAATGAAGCGGATGCGGTCATTGTGAATCACTATTTCGGCCGGTATCACCGTGCGCGATTCGGTCTGAAGCAGACGCCCATCATCTTTCATCCCAGCCAGCTCTACTTTGCCACGCGGAAGGATCAACACCCGGAGTTGCTGGCCCGCATTGACGAGCACATCGCAAAATGGCGGGCCGATCCGCAGTCGATCTACTACACGTCGCTGGAACGGTGGATGGGCGAGCGTCCCCGCACGCTGATCCCGCGCGTCGTATGGTGGACGCTGGGCGCTGTCACCCTGCTGTTCGCGCTGGCCGCTTTGTGGTCCGCGCTCTTGCGGCATCAGGTCAAATTGCGCACACGGGAATTGGAACAGCGCAACGAGCATTTGCGGCAGGTGCTGGGCGAGTTGGAAGCCGCGCGGGAGAAGGCCGTGGAGCAGGAGCGCCTGCATATCCTGGGCCAGATGGCCAGCGGCATCGCCCATGATTTCAACAACAGCCTGACGCTGATCCTCGGGCATGCGGAACTGCTGCGCATGAGCATCGAGGACGGGACGTACAGGCCGGCGGAACTGCTCGCGGAACTCCGCGTGATCGAGCAGGCCGGTGCGGATGGAAGCGCCATCGTCCGACGCATGCGCGAGTTTTATCGCGCCCGGGAACAGTCCGAGCGTACCGAACCCGTCCAACTCGATGCACTGGCCCGGGATGTCATCGAATTGACGCGTCCCCGATGGGGGGTGCAGGCGGGTGTCGCCGGACATACCTTCCACATACATCACGAGCTGAAACCCGTCCCGCCGATCCCGGGCATGCGGCATGAACTGCGGGAAGCCCTTCTCAATCTGGTCCTGAACGCGCTGGACGCGATGCCGGAGGGCGGCCATCTCACCCTGCGCACCCGCCGCGGCGATGGCCAGGTATCCATCGAAGTCGAAGATACGGGCCATGGCATGAGCGAGGAGGTCCAGTTGAATTGCACGCGCCCGTTTTTCACGACCAAGGCGCGGGAAGGCACCGGCATGGGGCTCAGCATGGTGGCCGGCAGCGTGGAGCGCCATGACGGTACGCTGTCCATACGTTCCGCGGAAGGCGAGGGGTCGACTTTTACCTTGTCGTTCCCGGTTCCGAAATCGCCTGTTCAGCCGACGCGGGAAGGGCCTGCCGCACAGGAACGGCCGGTGCGCCCGCTGACCATTCTGGCGGTGGACAACCACGCGCGCCTGTTGAGCACGATTACCTCCCTGCTTCAAACGGACGGCCATCGCGTGTACGGGGCGTTGTCCGCCGCCGATGCGCTGTTGCTCGTCCGGACCCACACGTTCGACATGGCGTTCGTCGATCTGGCCATGCCGGACATGAACGGCGCCCAGTTGATCCAGGCCTTGCGCGCGAAGGGATTGACCCTGCCCATCATCGTGGTGACCGGCACCGTGCAGGGGCTCGATGCCGCCTCTGTGGGGGCCCACTCCGTATTGTCCAAACCCCTGACCTTGCCCCAGCTTCGCAGGGTCCTGCTGGAGCTGGGATTCGGCAACTGAGAACGTTCCGCGGCGGCGGGGTATCTGCTTGCCCCGGCGGAACCCGAACCGCTACTATGCCCACGCACTAACCACAGGAGATTTATTCCATGTCGGAAGAACTCAGGGAGGCCTGGCACGGCCTGCAGGGGCGTCTCGCGGAAATGCGAGGTTATCTTTGACGAGGCCGCCCTTCGATCACAACTGAACATGCTCGAGGCGCAGGCCTCAACACCCGATTTCTGGAACGACCAGAACAAGGCCAAAGGCGTTATCGACAAGACCAACGCCATTCGCAACCTGTTGGAGCCGATTGATCACCTGCAGGAGGCGATCGGCGATGTCGAAATCATGCTGGACCTGGCGGAAGCCGAATCGGACGAGCGGCAGAGGGAGGAGGTCCTGCGGGATCTCGACAAACAGCTCCAGCGGATCGAGGACGATTTCCGCCGGCTGGAGCTTCGGATTCTATTGTCGGGCACGTTCGACGCGAATAATGCGTATGTCACGCTGCACGCGGGCGCCGGCGGCACCGAATCCTGTGACTGGACGGAAATGCTTCTCCGGATGTATCGTCGTTATGCCGAGAATCATGGATTCGATCTGACGGTGATGGATTATCAGCCGGGCGAGGAAGCGGGCATCAAGAGCGTGGCCTTCACGGTGAATGGCCCGTACGCGTACGGCTACTTGAAATGTGAACGCGGCGTGCATCGCCTGGTCCGGATCAGCCCGTTTGACTCGAACCAGCGACGGCACACCTCCTTCGCCGCGCTGGATGTCGTGGCGGAGATCGACGACGACATCGACATTGTGATCGAGGAGAAGGACCTGCGAGTGGATACTTACCGATCCAGCGGGGCGGGGGG
>CAYRPR010000025.1:0-1369 GCA_964425945.1 uncultured Verrucomicrobiota bacterium
CGGGAGGGGCGAATCCGCCTTCATCCACCGCGCATATCGGCTCGTTGCCGTACAACGTGTCGGCTTCTAGCAATGCTCCGAGCGGCCACACCTTCTTTGGCCGCGGCGCGTGGGGCAGGAACACCGGAAGCGGCGGGCACCTGGCGTCGGCAACCTATGCCGTCGGAAGCTACACCAGCTTGTCCGGCAACAGCTACAGCATCGGGCTTGGGCCGCGCGACCTGTTGATCGCGATCAATAATCCGCTGACCTACGCATTCTGTTTCCGGTTGGACATTAAGGTTCAATTTTCCAATTCGGCCGGCGTCTTCGAATATGCCGACACAAGGTTTTACACGCAATACCCATGAGCAATTTGCCTCCAAACCGATTTTTTCCCCGCGGCATCAAACCCGGCGAGCCGTTGAGCAAGCGCGGCGTCACGGACGCCCTCATGAAGATCGCGCATGCGCTGGATAACATGACCGTACACAATGGACACGTCGATTGGTCGGGAGACGTGCCCAAGATCATCATCGACAAAATGGAGCAACGACCATGAAGCGAATACTTTCCATCATACTGTTTCTTCTCTGGCTCGCCTGCGCCCACGCCGATATACAATGGAAACCGATAACGCAGATCAACGACATCAACAAGGTCGGCCAGCAGGTGTACGACAAACCCGTCTGGTGGAACATCGGCGAGTCGATCCGATTCGACGTGTACGCGCGCGACGGGCTGAATCCCATCGACATGACCGGGCCCGCGTGGCCCGTGCTGTTTGTCGCCGCGGCTACCAACAAGGCGGATGTTTACATAACGGCCACGGGCACGGTCGTCAACGCGCTTGACGGTCATGTCCGCGTACAGGTCCTCGCCGAAGACGCGGCGCTCAATCCGACGCGCGACTATGTCTCGTGGATCAACGTCTTCCGGATCATCGACGAGGATACCGTCGAAGTCCTGTCCGTCGCGGAATCCGCGACGCGCGTCTACCAGATGGCCGGCATGACATTCGGCGACATCGAGGCCGGTACTCCGCCGTGGCAATTTATTATCGACCTATCCAATTTCACGCTCCTGTGGACCTCGATCTCGAACAAACCGGACGTGTTCCCGCCGGACTTGGACGGCCTGACCACGGATCATGTGGTGGAAGGCGATACCAACCTCTATTTTTCATCTGTGCGCGCCGTCGCCGCCGTCACCAATTCCGGCGTATGGCAGGCCGCCAACTGGAACACCGCTTTCGCCTGGGGCGATCATGCTGGTCTGTACGACGAGGCCGGCGCGGCGTCAGCCTTGAGCAACGCGCTGGGCACGGCGGCGTTTACGGCGGCCGCCGCGTATGATGCCGCCGGGACGGCTACGGGCGCGGTGGCGGACC
>CAYRPR010000025.1:1469-11811 GCA_964425945.1 uncultured Verrucomicrobiota bacterium
CGCTTGGGTCTGCGGCGTTTACCGCCTCGACGGCGTATGATGCGGCGGGAACGGCTACGGGCGCGGTTGCGGATCTGGTCGCTGAATTGGGGACCGCCGCCTACACGTCTTCGGATGACTACGAGCTGACCGGCGCGGCGTCGGCACTGAGCAACGCGCTCGGTACGGCGGCGTTTGTTGACACGGAGAATATTCTTGCGGCTTCGGCCGTCCGTGGCCTACCGGATGATGCCGTGCTCCTCGTATCTGACCTGATCATCGATTCGGCATTCAGCAACGAGACCTATGCGCTTCCGGACGTGGGATTACACTCGCTGATCATCGAGTCGAACATCGATGATCCGTTACTGCTCCAAATCACCTCGTGCAACTACCTGGACTTCGTTCCGCCAGGGACCAATACCCTCGTCGTCTTGAGCGCGTGCGCTACCAACATTGTTCTAGGCAAGGATCTCTTTCTGCCAAATCCCGCGCCACCTGAAGGTATAACCAACACGGTATTCGCGCTGTACGCCGTCCCCTACCGCTACCCTGAAGTCCTCACGGAGACGAATGATTTTCGCACACAGCGCGTACTGGTGCGCGAACCCACCGACCCGTACGAGCCGGTGCCATTCGGCCACCACCAGCAATCGATCAGCGCAATCCGCGTCGATCGCTGGTCGGATCACGTTGCCGTCACGCCCGTTGATCTGGACGGCCGCCCGCTCCGTTTCGGCGACAATTTTGCCGCGCAGGCCGTCGATTACGAACTGCGCTTCACCTGGAACGACAACACGTTTCTACGGTTTCATGCGGGCGCCTCAGCGGTAGGATCGTCCGGCGATGCCCAGGTCGTCAGCTTCGAGCTGGCCGGAGACGAGGTAACCATGGGTGTCCAGGTTCCAACCGGATGGGCGCCCTGGCCGGAGTATTCGACCAATGTTTCCGAAGGTGTGTGGGAGGTCATCGAGACGTTTGCGAGTACGTTTCCCACGCAGACCTATGGCGTAGTCTATTTGACCTTCGATGCCATCGCCGATGCCGGCACAGTGTTCTATCGCGCGAGCGCGACCAACTCCGAGATGGAGGCGACCTCCACCCTCGAGGTGACAGCCGATCGATTCCTGCTTGTCGGAAAGCGCATCGAGATCCTGGATACTAACGCGCAGACCGTAGTCAAGATTGATGCTGATACCGGATTAACGGTCGGTACGGCGACGACCGTCATCGGGCCTACCGGTGACATTGCGCAGAACCCAACCAATACGGCCGCTCTGGGCCTCGTGACGGTCGAGAGCATTGCCGGCGATGGATCGGGATTGACCGACCTCCCGCTCGACGGCTACGCGACGACCGGCGCCCTGGCCGGCGTATCCGCGCGCGTGGACGGACTCGACGCGCGGACGAATGACTGGAACGCGGCCTACGCCGCGACCACGAACCTGAGCGATCTCGCCTATGCAGATCCGAGTGATTACTATACGTCGCAGGAAATCGACGACGGATTCGTCGCGCACAACGCGACCACGGCCACAGTCGGCGGCGTGACACTGGAAGGCGGAAATATACTCGCGAACCAGGTCGTAGCCGACAATTTGGACACATCGACAGCGAGCGGATCAGGCACCTGGACATTCGACGGTTTGCAAGTCGGCACGAACACCGTACACACCACGGGAACCTTCAATCCCTCGCTCTATGTGACGGTGGCGAGCTTCCAGGCCAATCTGACCAACTACGCGCGCCGCGTCAGCGTGCCCGCGAGCAACACCGCGTTCGGCGTAGCCGGCTACTACGCCGTGAGTGGAACGCATGTCTACCATTACGTGCCGCAAAGCAATATGTGGGGACGCATCGCGATTGAAATGGAGTGGTGACATGAAACGCATCTTGTCGTGTCTTATTATCGTGCTGGCCGTGGAGGCCGGCGCGCAGAACGTCATCATCGTGACGAACAACATATACGATCTCAATCCGGACCGAGATCAGGCCACGATCTCGGCTGGTATTAACACGCGCCTAACATTATACGCCACGGATGGCGTCGATCCCATTAACCTCAGCGGCGGCCGGAATCAACTCCGACTATACGACGTGCGCGACAACTGGGAACTGACGCCAGTGGGACCGGAGATCCGGGGCGACGCCGCGCAGGGATGGGTAATTTGGCGTATTCCACCGCTGAATTCCGGTACGTATGAATTCCGCGGCGCGAACGAACAAGCCAATACCAATCTCAACTTTAACATTCTTCGCATGCGCATCACCATCACGCCAACGCCAAGTGCTGGTGGCGGTGCTACGACCCTGCGCAAAGGGAGCATAAACCTTATGGGCGTCTATCGCCTTGGCGATACACTCGATGTTGATGGCGACACGATTGACACCACGCATGCATCCATTGATCCAAATGGTCTGACATACACTTTCGGCGAGCCTGTGGGCGGCATGTCAGCGCCCATCTGGCAGGCCGCGCCGTACGAAAACGCACAGTGGCGGCTGGTTCCTAATTTTGCCGCCTTGCCTGACTCCGGTGATCCGCTTGCCCTTTGGTGGCACCCGACCGAAAGCTACTGGTTTCTCGATCAGCCCTACGCCTTCACGCAAGGCCCGCTCGATACGAACGTCCTTTTTATCGGCACGAATGTCGCGGCATTCTCTTTTACGGGCGTGACAAACACGTTCATCGTTCCGCCGGCCGTCTCGAATATACAAGTCAAGTTGTGGGGCGGCGCGGGTGGGCAGGCCGGGACGGCCAACGTCGGAGGCCAAGGTGGCTATGTGACCGGCTTTCTACCCGTCACCGCAGGCGAGTCACTCTACATTGTCGTAGCCGGCACCACGAACATCTCGCAACCGTATATCGGACAGTTCCCTAACGGCGGTAAAGCCGCCTTAGCTGGGGGTGGCGGATCGAGCATTATCGCGCGGGGCACCAATATACTCGCTGTCGCAGGCGGCGGCGGCGGAGCGCGATTAACGTCACTCGGCGGGAACGGCGGTGGATTGACTGGAGTAACAGGTTCCGGATCAACCGGCGGCACCGGCGGTACGCAAACGACTGGTGGCGTCACCGATGGCGCGTGGTTGTCTGCCGGATCGACCACGAGTATCAACACGTCGGGTGGCGGCGGCGGATGGTATGGTGGCGGCTATGGGAACGCGACCGGAGGCGGCGGGTCCTCGTACATCGACATGCTCATAGCCGGCGTGACGTTCTCATTTGCCAACACTTTCGACGACGATTACGCGGCTGGTGTCGGCGTGCCATCCGCCTCTACTCAGACTGCAGGCGGGCCAGGAAGGATCGTCATTCGATGGTAGCGCGCGTTTTAATTCTTGTTGGTATGCTGGCCGCCTGGTCGGCCAGGGCGGAGAATTACGTTCTGCTCATCCACTCCGGGGAGCCCGCGCACCGGGCGCTCGCCGAGGAGATGCCGGCGCACGTCCGAATCGTCGATGTCACCCACTGGCGAGACGTTCCCGCGGAGATCCGGGCGATCAATCCCGCGCACTATCCCGCAATGATCGACCTGGACAGTGGCGCGGTGGTGGAGCGCCCAGGAAACTGGCTGGATGCAAACTCCAAACTCGATGCGCGTAAGGCTGAAATGGCCGCGGAGAGAGCAAAGAATACACCCGTCATTGCGAGGGACACACTCGAGAAACTGCGTGCCGACATCGAGCGCACGGACGACTGGCGCGTCGCCCTGAATCTCGTCATTGACGCCCTAAGCGCGGCGAACAACGGAGAGAAAGGCGAGAAATGAGCGTTCGCACGAACATCGTCGGCACCATTTTCATCTTCGCCCTCTTGACCTGCGCCACGGCCGGCAGTGTCGCCACGCTCGATCACGCGCGGGCGGCGGAGACGATAGCGCGCATGGACCTCACGCAAGCGCTGGCCTACGCCGTCATCGTTCTCTCGTCCACGCTGGCGCTCGTCGTGACCATCGGCGCCGGTTTGCTCTATGCCGCGCTGAAGGAAAATACGAAGGCCATACAGAATTTCAACGATCTCATGCGCGGGGGGGCCTGCCCCGTTTATGGGCCACGTAATAGGAGGACCGAAGAATGAAACACTTAATTCTGTGCATAGCGTTTGCCCTGGCGGTTGCCGCCTGCTCGACCACGGACAAATATCCCGTGGCCGGCGGCATGCTGCGACCGGATGGCTCGACCGTGCCGCCGCCGGCCTGGACAAATGAACCGTCGATCTGGATGGAGGTGGAACCATGAGCACGTGGACGGAAGCTATGGGGTTGCGCGGCGAGTGCGGCGTCATCCGACAGCAGGAGCGATGGCCTGTATTACCGGAGTCAGGCGATGCCATTATCCGATCGGTCGATCACCTGAATAATATCGTCCCGACCTACGCGCAGGAATTACCGTCCTGTGTGGGCCACGCTACGGCGAACTGGATCGAAGTGATGCTTCGCCTCACGCATGGACGCCAGATCCTCGGAAACCGCGAGCAGATCGATGGCGATCTTATCTACCATCGCGGCCGGGAGTTGTTTTTCCCGGACCAGCCGGGCGGCGGACTGATGCTCTCGCAGGGGTTCCGCGCCGCGATTGACCTGGGGATACTGCCACCGGATACGGTCGTCGTAGCCGTTCCGCCGACCCTGCGCGACATCTCACAGGCGCTACTCACGGGGCCGATGGTCCAAGGCCATGTGATCAGCAAGGACTGGCGCTTCGCGCATTACAGCAACGGCGCGTTGCCCAGCCGCTACAAGCCTAACATTTTCGATGGCGCCCACGCCACCCTGTTGATCGGCGTATGGGTGCGCGACAACGTCGTGATGATCCCGTTCCTCAATTCATGGGGCGCGCAATGGGGATGGAACGGCGTAGGGCAGATGACGTGGGCGCAATGGCGCGACGGGTATCGCTGGCTGTTCAATGAGCAGGACGACGTGATGCGCGGGGATGGCCCGTACACGGCCACGCTCGGGCCGGAATGGCCGACGTTCGACGGATGGAAACAGGCGGTCATATCAAAATGAAAGGACGAACCCAATGAAGAAGTGCCTCGCCAGTATAAGTCTTATAACCGTGCTCCTCGTCCAGGGTTGCGCGCTCGGAAGCGGTCGCGTCGCGCGCACCATGGAAGCTCCGGTACGGAACATAGACGTATCCACCCTCTCGGCGAATCTGCCGGAAGGCAAGTCGCTGTTGTTTGAATACAGCTACGACAGCCTCCAGCCCGGCGGCGATCTGTCCATACTCAATGACAGTCAACTGACGCTGGGCGGTGCGGTGGAATTGATGCGCGCCGGCGCAGGCCTCGCCTCAAGGGTGGGCCCGTACAAAGTGGCGTCTGATCTGGTGAACAAGGATCGCCGTCTCGCGACAACGATCATCATCGCCGATTCCGAAGACATCAAGTCCATGCGCCAGTCAGACAACCGCGCGCGACTCGTTCAGAACGTCAGTAATGTGGATCTGCTCAATCGGCTCGTGGTGGAGGAGCCGCAGATTGATGTCAATGCGCTCGCTGATAGGCTCGCCGAACGTCTTGCGCCGGATCAGGACCTGACGGGGGATGCTTCGGCATCGCCTGACTCGCCCGGCCCGGCGCTTGACGAATGGCGATCCGACCTGTCCACCATCCCGGCGTCGGCCGGCGTGATCGAGTTCCGGACGCGCGGCATCCAGCCGGCGCCGGGAAACGGCACGAACCAGAACGGCGGCTTTGAATGGATAATCGCCCGTGTGACAGGCGCTGGCTTCAATCGCCTGCTGATCATGGTCATGGGCGGCGACCGTCCTCCGAGCCGCATCTACTTCGAGGCGGCGGACGGAAGTTCCAGCTTTGTAAACAACGTGTTTCCAGTCCCGCTGAACGACGAAGCCGTTTGGCGTGTTGAAACCGTGGCTGGCGCCATCCGTGTTCTGCTGAACGGCGAGGAAATCTATCGCAAGGATGGCGCCTATACCGTACAGCGCGCCGTCATGAACGGGTATCCACAGCGCGGTTTCATCGGGCAATGGCGGCAATAGCATGAAAGCCATGCGTAAGGTCGTAATCCTTGTCGGGCGTTGCACCCCGCGCCTCGTAAAGATCAACCACGACGACCTTCCCGAGCGACTGCGCAAAGTGTACCCGCGTCGCGCCCCGCTATTCCGCCTCGATGAACCGGTCGATATGGTCTGGCGCGCCTGGCGTATTCGTATCCTGCCTGGGTTCTTCACAGATCTGGCGAGCATTCCCATGTTCCTCTCGATACTCGGCATAAGCCGGTTCACGCGAGACGGCCGGCTTGACCTGGGAAGTCTGTTCCATGACGGCGTCTATCGCGGCGCCGCCCGCTTCTGCGACGATGACCGCGAAAACAGACGACTGGCGGACCAGATGCTCATCGAGGTCTGGATGCACTGCAAGACTCCACCGCGTCAGGCGCATCGCTATTACCGGCGCGTGCGACGTTGGGGCTGGCTGTCCTACAAGCCGAATCCTGGCCAGCATGCAGGCCGGATGATGACCACCCGTCGCGCCGACTTCGTCGGCGACAGCGATCTGCGGCACGCCATGGTCTGTGACAACGCGTAACGGCGACCGCTCCATATCCGTTCTCCGCCGTTCCAGTTCATCTTCAGGGTGAGATCATAACCAATTGCAGTATCCGTAAGTTATGAAATCTCAAACATTTCCAGTGGTGGCCATCCTGCGATTAGGAATCCAGCGCTCTGTCCACCTGAGCTACGGGGGCATTGGACCACATCATGCGTCATGACGGCCGCGGATTCAATCGGATTTCATGGCCGCACGAGCGGCCAAAGGACGGAATGAACGGAAGGGACGGAAAACGGAATCGCAAAGGGGTCACGCCGGTCGGCGTTCATAGGCGGATTTGTCTTCGCCCATGGCGAGCGGGGGCGACAGGATGATCTGGCTGATCAGCGCGCGCTTGAGATCGGGCGTCGTATTCAACGGCGGGCGGGGCGCGATCTCGTCCGTGATGCTCAGCATCTGGACCGGAATCTGGATCATCGGCACACGCAGACTGCGCAGGTCGACCAGGAACGTCTCGGGATCGATCATGGCGTGGGTCGATCCGCGGTGCTGTTCGACCACGCCTTCGACCACCGCTTCGCCCGGCATTTCGGCCGCGGTGGCCTCAAGAATCTCCCGCTGCCGGCTCGCGGCGCGGGCCATGGCCTGAGCCGCCGTATCCATGTCGGATTCGAACCGGCGGGCCGGCCGGCGGCGCACCGCCACGGGGCGTGGCGCAGGCGGTTCGGCGGGGCGCGGAGGGGGTGGCGGAGCGAAGGCGTCCTCCTCGGGTTCGACTTCCCTTTCCCCGCTGAGATTCTCGAGGAAGTTCCGGATTTCGTCCTCGAACGACGGTCCCTGGGGCCGGGAGGGCGGCGGCGCGCCGGTCTGGCGCTGGGCCCGCCGCTGTTTCTCCTTGTACTGGGACACCAATTGCGCGACGACCCACAGGAAAGCGATGATGATCCAGATCAACGCTTCCACGGGCAGGTCCTTCGACAGGTTCAGCCAGTCCGTCATGGCGCTCCTTCAGCGTTCGGCCGCCGGCGGCTTACTCGCCCTGACCCTTCTTCTTCTCGTCGCGCGACAGCGATTCGCGCATGGAGGTATCGGCCAGGATATTCTGCATGCGGTAGAAATCCATGACGCCCAGGTTGCCCTCGCGGAACGCGGTGGCGATGGCGAGGGGGACCTCGGCCTGCGCCTCGATGACCTTGGCCTGCATCTCCTGCACGCGCGCGCGCATTTCCTGTTCGTACGCGATGGCCATGGCGCGGCGCCCTTCGGCTTCGGCCTGACGCAGTTTCTTGTCGGCCTCGGCGCGCTCGGTTTCGAGCAGGGCGCCGACGTTGGCGACTTCGCGGGTTCCACTGACGCCGGCGACGCTGACGTCGGCGATGTCGATCGACACGATCTCAAACGCCGTCTGCGCGTCGAGGCCGCGTCCGAGCACGCGCTGGCTGATGTGGTCCGGATTCTCGAGCACGTCCTTATAGGTCGGCGAGGAGCCGATCGCGCTGACGATGCCCTGGCCGACGCGCGCGATGATGGTGTCTTCGGTCGCGCCGCCGACGAGGCGTTCGAGGTTGGCGCGCACGGTCACGCGTGCCTTGACGAGCAGGCGGATACCGTCCTTGGCGACCGCGTCGAGCATCATGTTGCCCTTGGCGGGATCGGGACAGTCAATGACCTTGGGATTCACGCTGGTGCGCACGGCGTCATACACGTCGCGCCCGGCGAGGTCGATCGCGGCGGCCTGCTGGAAGCTCAGGTCGATATTGGCCTTGTCCGCGGCGATGAGCGCGGTGACGACGTTGATGACGTTGCCGCCGGCGAGGTAATGGGCCTCGAGCTGATCGGTGTTGAGCGACAGGCCGGCTTTGACGAGGCGGATGCGCGCATCGACGATCAGTTTGGGCGGCACGCGCCGCAATTTCATCGCCACGAGCGACATCAGCGCCACGCGGGCGCCGCTGGTCAGGGCGCGGATCCACGTGCCGAGAAACGAGAAGAAGATGCCGACAAGCACGAGCGCCGCAATGGCCAGCACGAATACAATGATATAGAGCAAGGTTTCCATCTACGTACTCCTGTTGGTTGTGTTGTTATCGGTCGAAAGAATCCCGCCGGCCGCCGGCATCGGGCGAAGTGGGCACGACGGCCGGCCGGCCGCCGTCCGTCGTGAACAATCCGAGTATCATGCCGCCCAGTCCCAAGAAGCATATCACGATCGTAACTATATAGCCTACCATAGGCAGGTAGGCCAGAAAGTAAAGTAAAAGCAGGCCGACCACGAGTGAAGACAACACGCTTGCGAACGGTTGCGGTCCGCGGCGCGCCAGCAGAAGACTGCCCAGCGCGAGCCCGACCGCGATCTTCGAAAGATACAGCAGGATCAGGTACGCGGCGCCGAGCAGGGCGGCCAGCGGCAGGCCGAGCAGGGTGAAGCCCGCGAAGAGCGCCAGCATCGGCATGAGAAACAACGTGATGCCGCCCATCAACATGCATTTCCACGTGGCGTGGCGCAGGTGGCGTACCACGCGCCCGGAGTAATTCGGGAACATCGCGACAAACGGAACGCCCGCGACCAGTGCCGCGACGAACAGCATCAACTGCATCAGCAGGGAGGGACGCGACCACGGGCCCGCGGCCGGCACGTGCTCGCGCCGGATCAGTTGGCCTTCGAGCACCACGTTGCGATCGAGAACCAGTTCGCGCGGGGAGGTATAGACCAGATCGCCGCCGATGCGCGCGCCGGGCATCACCACGATATCCTCCGCGTTGACGCGCACGGTTCCGTCCACGACGCCGCCGAACGTCACCGATTGCGCCTGAATCCACGCGCGGCCTTTCAGATGACCGCGGAGAATCACGTCGCCGGCCATCACCGCCATGTCGCGTTCGATGACGGCCTCCCGATTGACACTGACCGTGTCGGCGAGAGCGAGAAAACTGGATTCGATGCGCCCGTCCACCTGCACCACGTTCTGCGCGATGAACCGGG
The DNA here is from genome assembly GCA_964425945.1 of uncultured Verrucomicrobiota bacterium. GTDB lineage: Bacteria > Verrucomicrobiota > Kiritimatiellia > SLAD01 > SLAD01 > CAYRPR01. The sequence goes on from CAYRPR010000025.1 coordinate 10,958, forward strand.
CGCTGTCGTCAACCTGTCCCGTCAGGGTGATGGCGCGCGCCATGGCCCAGACATCCTTGTGGAAGCGTCCCGGCAGATCGGCTTCGTCGCACAGGATGAACAGATCCTCCGCGGCGGCGCCGGCGATCCGGACCTGGCCGGCGACGAGCCACAGCTCGTCCGCATGGGTTTCGCCGGGACCGAGTTGGAACGTTTCGGTATGGACGAACTCCAGGCCGGCCCCCTCGACGCGAAGACCGGACAGCAGGAGGAGAAACAGCGAGAGGGCGCGAGCCGGGTGGCGGAGGGTGTTCATGCCGGCGTTTCTGTCTTCGCCGCTTCCGCCGGGCGAACGGCGACATGCGTGCCGACCACATTCACCACGCGAATCCGCGCGCCGGAATCGATCCAGCTCCCGTCCGCGACCACATCCACGCGGTGATTGTCGATGCGCGCCACGCCGGACGGCGACAGCGGCGTGATCGCCACGCCTTCCCGGCCCATCAGCACGCGAAGCGACTCCTTGGTGCTCTTGTAATCCTTGGTGCTGGTTTCCAGCGTCAGCGACCGGCCGATCGCGCTGTTCGGGATCAGCTTGATCCAGGCCACGATCGATACCGCCAGGAATACCAGGATCATCAGCGCGGCGAGGAAGCCCTGCCGCGGGCCGAACGCGACGAACCCGGTCATCACGGCCCCGATGAGAGCCATGCCTCCCATCACGCCGAGTACGCCGCCCGGCACAAAGATCTCGATCCCCATCAACAATAGTCCAACGACGACGAGCACGATGAAGAGTTGTGTTGCGTCCATGGGATTGCAGCCTGCGGCTGCCGCCGCGACTTCCACTATTATGCGGTTGCCGTTCAGTTCGA